>JALWYP010000547.1 GCA_026992695.1 Flavobacteriaceae bacterium | reverse complement strand
CTTGTTGTTTGTAAAATTCGGAATTGCTTTTAAAATCAAATAATTACAAATTTTTAAACAGATGAAAATCAAACTATTAATTCTAACATTCGCAATTACCTCTTTAAGTTTTAGCCAAGAGAATGCTTTTCAAGAAAAAGCAGTTACTATTAATGAATTTATTGATGGTTCGTTACTTTTGCCCGATACAACAAAAGCTATTCCGCTAGTAATAATAATTGCCGGCTCGGGTCCTACAGATAGAAACGGAAATCAAACTTTTTTAAAAAACAATTCGCTAAAGTTTTTAGCCGAAGCATTGTATAAAAAAGGAATTGCCACATTTAGGTACGATAAACGAATTTTTAAACTTTTAAAACAAGGAAATTTAAAAGAAGAAAACATAGATTTTGACGATTTTATTACCGATGCACAATCGGTTGTAAACTTTTTTAAAAACGATAATCGATTTTCAAAATTAATAATTGCCGGACATAGTCAAGGTTCGTTAGTGGGTATGATTGTTTCTCAAAACGATGTTGACGCTTTTATCTCACTTGCCGGAGCCGGACAAGAAATAGACGATGTGATTGTAGATCAATTAGCAAAACAAGCACCTGCTTTAAAAGACGATGCTCGATTAGCTTTCGATGATTTACGTGTATATGGTACCGTCACCAATTTAAAACCGGAATTGGCTTCAATTTTACGTCCTTCGGTACAACCCTTTATAAATAGCTGGATGCAATACAATCCGCAAACCGAAATTAACAAATTAACCATTCCGGTACTTATTATAAATGGAGATAAAGATATGCAGGTACAAATTAGCGAAGCTGAAAATTTAAAAGAGGCTTTACCTACTTCAAAACTGATTATTATTCCTAATATGAATCATATTTTAAAAGAAGTTAAAACCGATGATTTACTCGAAAATCAACAAACCTATTCAAATCCGGATTTACCCGTTGTAGCACAGTTAATTACCGAAATAAGTGTTTTTATAAATAATTTATAGAATTTTAAACCATTTTTGTTTTACCTGTTCCCAATCAAATTTTTCAACTTCTAATCGTGCATTTTTAGAAACTTGAATTGCTTTTTTAGGATTTGCCAATAAATCTTTAATAGCCTTCACAAAAACACCGGCATTATTTGGAGGAACTAAAATTCCTGTTTTATTGTTAGTAATTAAAAACGGCAATCCTCCTACATTTGTTGAGACAACCGGAAGTCCTAACGCCATTGCCTCAATGACACTCACCGGCGTATTATCAAAATTAGTGGTATTAATGAAGATATCATATTCTTTTGAAAGATGTATCCATTCTTTCTTGCTTACTTTTCCGGTAAACGTAACAGGTAATTTTTTTTGTTGAGCTATGGCTTTGCATTTCTCCAAAGAACCATCTTTCTCGGGTCCTACCATACAAAGAGAGGCATCAAATCCTTGATTTAACAGTTCTTCTACAATATCCAAAGCTAAAACCGGATTATAAATAGAAGCAAATGAACGTACCCAAAGCAGTTTAGCTTTAATTTTTTCTCTTTGCAAAAAAGGATATTTTTTTATTTCTATGGTGTTGGGTATATAGGCAAGATTATTAAAACCACTATTTTTAAATGCTTCTAAAAGATAGTGAGAAGGAGCTACATTTATTTTAGCATTTTTGAAAAGTTTTTTTGACAAACGAGGGCTTTTTGTTAAGCGATTAGGCAGGTTTCCTCCGTGTAAAATAGGAATATACGGAATGTGAAATGTTCTACATAATTTAGCTACAAAAACGGCATAATAAAAATTTTGTGTGCTGTAAGTATCGATTAAAACCAAATCTGCCCAATTTTTATTTTTAATAATAGCCAAAAGCATATCAACAAAACGGAAAATCTTATTGTTACAGGACGAATACGACTTTACCATGTAGCCCTCTTCAATTAACAAACCGGAAAGCGTATCGATAGTAGTTACCGTTTTATTAGCAAGCTTATTTCCTATGTAAATTATGTTTTTTTCTTTCACGAGTAATTGTTAATAGACCTAAACTGTATATTAAAGCCGGAGCTGCAATTCGCATAGCCGAATGACTAATAGTAAGTAACCAAAATGCCAAGAATGGATAAAAATAAATGTTTTTCATCCCAAAAGGATTATTAATAATTGGTGATATGATAAGTATTAGTAATACAAAAATGCCAAACAAACCATGTTCAGACAAAAGTCGAGTAACTTCATTATGGGTGGGTAGTTCGATTCCTAATTCTTCAATAAAATAGCCTTTAGATCTTCCTATACCAATACCCAAAAAAGGATGTGATAAAAAGGCATCAAATTCGGTTACTACTAAATCTACTCTTCCGGTTGTGATATCTTCTTTTTCCCTTCCTAGTGAATCTTTATTTGTGTATCTATTTTCAATCAATCCTCCGGTTTGCAGTAAGGTTATCGTCCATATAAAAACCAAAACACCTGCTACTCCTACTAATTTAAAAACGGTCTTTACTTTAGTTTTAATTCCTGTAACAAAAAAGAAAATAAATGTAAAAACAACAATCATAATTATTGCCGTCAAAATACCACCTCTGGAGAAAGTTAAAATACCTCTATATACCATTGCTGCCAAAAAAAACATCATAATAAAATGCACCATTCTATTTTTATACGGGATAAGCAAACGCGTAAACAAGACAAAAGCTCCCAAACCCAAAACCGTTGCTACTTGATTGGGCCCATATCCACCGGAAGCAGCCGAATTTGCAGCAGTAGAGTTGATAACATCTCGTAAATCGGGTTTATAAAGAAATATATAAACCGTCATAGCAATAAGCGGATAAACAATGTAATTTAAAATGCTAAGAAATTGTTTAAAAGTTACTTTTTTTCCATA
>JALWYP010000546.1 GCA_026992695.1 Flavobacteriaceae bacterium | reverse complement strand
ATGGTGTGCATTCGCCTTTTGTGTATAACTTGGTTACTCGCTGTTTTTATGATAAAACTTCCTTTCCCGAATACCAAATAGTACGTACGCATAGAAATGAATTACTAAAAAATAATCATAGCATTACAGTTAAAGATTTAGGTGCCGGATCACGGGTTTTTACATCCAATCAACGAATGGTTTCTGCCATTGCCAAACATGCAGGTATTACTTTTAAACGACAAAAATTGCTTTTTAGAATGATGCGCTATTTTAAACCGGACTCTGTCTTGGAATTAGGTACTTCACTGGGAATGGCAACTTGGGCAATGGCATTGGGAAATCCACCGGCTACTATTTATACCGTAGAGGGTTGTAAAGCTACTTCAGAAGTTGCTAAAAGCTATTTTAAAAAGTTTCAGTTTAAAAACATTCGGCTTTACAATCAAACATTTACTGCTTTTTTTGATAATTTTCCGCAATCTAAAATAGATTTTGTTTACCTGGACGGAAGTCATGATAAAGAAAGTACACTTGCTCTTTTTAATCAATTACTGCCACACGCTCACAACAATACCATTTTAATTTTTGATGATATTTATTGGAGTAAAGAAATGACCGAAGCGTGGAAAGAAATTATCAAACATCCAAAAATAACCGTTAGTATTGACACCTATTTTTGGGGACTTGTTTTCTTCAGAAAAGAACAAAAAAAACAACATTTTACCATTAGAGTGTAACACCCTAAGTTTTCAAACGTCTTATGATTAATTCTGCTATCTTGCAACAATATTACAACGTATGAGTCAGGTTATAAAATTACAAAACATTACAAGAGATTTTCCACTGGGACAAGAAGTGGTTAAAGTGCTAAAAGGAATAGATTTAAATATCGAAAAAGGCGATTACGTGGCATTAATGGGACCTTCCGGATCAGGAAAATCTACCTTGATGAATCTTTTGGGATGTTTAGACACTCCCACATCCGGAACCTATTTTTTAAACGGAAAAGATGTTAGCAATATGTCGCAAGATGAACTTGCCGAAATTAGAAACAAAGAAATTGGTTTTGTTTTTCAAACTTTTAATTTACTACCTAGAACCACAGCCTTAGATAATGTTGCACTACCAATGGTGTATGCAGGTTATTCAAAAAAAGAGCGCACTAACCGTGCTGAAAAAGTGCTTCATGATGTTGGTTTGGCAGACCGGATGGACCACAAACCCAATCAGCTTTCGGGAGGACAAAGACAACGCGTTGCCGTAGGACGAGCCTTAGTTAATCATCCTTCTATTATTCTTGCCGACGAACCTACCGGAAATTTAGATTCGGTAACCGGTGTTGAAATAATGAATTTATTTAATCAAATTCATGCAAAAGGAAATACCGTAATTATCGTTACTCACGAAGAAGATGTTGCTAAACAAGCGCATCGTATTATTCGTCTTAAAGATGGGATGATTGAAAGCGACGAACGAATTAAATAGTGCGCAAGAAAACACTACAAAATTAAATCTTATTTTACCAAACAATTTATTTTTTCAATATCAAAGATTATTTTTGTACTTTGCTTTCATAGATTTAACAAAAAACCAAAAATAATTAGTTGAAATCAATTTACTTAAAATACCGGTTTATATCCCTTCT
This sequence comes from Flavobacteriaceae bacterium, assembly GCA_026992695.1. Classification (GTDB taxonomy): domain Bacteria; phylum Bacteroidota; class Bacteroidia; order Flavobacteriales; family Flavobacteriaceae; genus Marifrigoribacter. The sequence goes on along the minus strand of JALWYP010000546.1, from coordinate 1,241 downwards.
GTTTTTGGTTAGTTTTTCGGCATTTTCTCAATTCGATATTCCTGAAAAACCACCAAAAAGCGAACAAACTTCGGTGTATGATGCGATAAATTTGCTAACTCCATTTCAAAAAAAATCGTTAGAACAAAAACTTATTAACTATGCCGACAGCACTTCTACCCAAATTGTTGTAATCATAATTTCTTCTACCAAAGGAGAAGATATTTCGTTATTAGGTGCAAAATGGGGGCAAAAATGGGGTGTCGGGCAAGATAGAAAAGATAACGGCATTGTTATTCTGTTGGCAAAAGACGACCGAAAAGTAGATATTAACACCGGATACGGTATTGAATACCGCCTTACCGACTTAATGGCAGAGCGCATTATTAACCGCATAATGGTACCCGAATTTAAAAAAGGAAACTTTTATGCCGGATTGGATAAAGGAACCAATGCCATTTTTAAAGCCTTAAACGGTGAATTTACAGAAGATAGAGATTTTAGTAAAAACGATTTTAATTGGTTGCCACTTGCCATATTTCTGTTTTTTATGTTTCTCATCATTTTTAGAAACCGAAAAGGTGGCGGTGGCGGCGGACTTGCAGACGTTATTATTTTAAGTAATATGGGGCGTACCGGCGGTTTTAGCGGTGGCAGTTCCGGAGGTTCCTTTGGTGGCGGTGGTTTTAGTGGTGGCTTTGGCGGTGGTAGCTTTGGCGGTGGCGGTGCCAGCGGAGGGTGGTGATTTAATCAAAAATAACAATACCTCCGCCCGGACTCTTCTTCCCTCCTACTTTTTTGAGGTTATAGGTAAAACTAAACATAAAATATTGTTGTAATACCGTGCTTTGTGTATCTTCTATAAAATCTTGTGAGGAGATTCTTCTATCGTTGGTACGCCGCTTTAAAAGGTCAAAAACCTGTGCTTGAAACAAACCGTTGTCTTTAAATACTTTTATACCCAAACTCATATTCCAAATAACATATTGCTTGTTAAAACCTTGGGCTACATTAGGATTATAAACTAACGAAACATCGTTACGCCACTCTACCTTTTCGGGAATAAAAGTTGCCGTTTTTAAACGAAGCCTTTGTGTTGTAAATTTTTGATTTTCAAAAGAATCCAAACTGTATTCTGTATTGCTGAAAGAAATATTATAAGAGGGTTCTATTTCTACTTTTTCGGCAAAATTAAACGTTGCTCCAAATCTGGGAGTTACACTAAGCGTGTTGCTACTATATTTTATTCCGTTTGTGAAATT
>JALWYP010000545.1 GCA_026992695.1 Flavobacteriaceae bacterium | reverse complement strand
CCTTGCTTTTTTAAGCCCGGTAATACCACCTCTGTTTTTTTTTTGCTTTTGGGCGTTACACTTTTTGATGAACGCAATTTATTATTATGTTTTGAAACCCGGCATACTTCATTGCCTGTTTCTAAATTATATAAAACGAATTGAATGCTTGATCCTAATGCCAACCGAACCACGGCCACGCTTCCGTTTAGTTCATTTATTTTTTTAGAATTTTTATGACTTTTAAACATCTGTATTGCGGTCTTCTTTAACTCCATGGCATCATTGCTAAAATTCATAAAAATGATTCTGTTAGTACCTTGTCTAAAAAAATCGTTCAATTCTTTCGACGTTTCAATCCATATATTTTCACCAATTTTTCCGCTACGTTGTGTTGATAAAAAGGATTCTCCACCAAAAAATCTGAAGGATTTAAATAAAAAGAATGTAATAAGCATCACTAAAAAAATGCCAGCAATATAAACCGGTGATCTCAATTTGGAAAATAAAGGATGCTTAAAACGAATTTTAGAAGTGGTCGGTTTAGGTTCAGGGGCAGATACCTTGCGAACTGGCTGTGTAGTATTAGAAGCTAATTCATGCAAATTAGCAATTATGGCCGTGTAGTTATCACCTTGTTCAAGCTTTCCCTGATCTTTTCGAACAACCTGGCGAATTTCCGCAGCAATACGTTCCGAATTTGGTAAATTTCGGGTTAAGATATTTAAAAATTGTAAAGAACTATCCATAGATTCCCAAACGCCATCCGTGCATAAAACCAGAATTCCTCCGGAATGAATATTTAGCTTAATTTTTTTAACACGTAAATTCCGGAGTAATTCAGACACATTTGTATTGCTAGAAATAGATAAAGTAACTTTACTCCGGTAGGGATGTTCTTTTAATTCATCATATCCAAGTTCCTCTTTTTGGAAAAATGTCCAGACCACGCTATGATCTTCTGTTAAGGCATATAGCTGATACCCTTGATTATCCATTGCTACACATAGGCGCCCATTTTTCCCTCCCGGATTCGGTTGAGCTTCATCACCAGGGCCCAATAATAAATAAATTCGGCTATCGCCCGCCCAGGTACACCATAACGTATTTTCTTGTTTGTTCCATAGCGCTAAAACAAACGTGGTAGCTGCAATCTCATCCCCGGAAGCAATTTGCCGCACACCATTTAACGCTTCTACAATTGCTTCTCGGAAAACCTTTGCCAATTCCTTTTCAGAAACATTTATAAGTTGTTGGGAGAAAACTTCTAAAATTCGATTTACAACAATTTTGCTTGCTAAATCCCCTTTATCCATCCCTCCCATTCCATCTGCAACCACAAAAACCCAGTAGGAACCTACCGATATATATCCATATGCATCCTCCTGATACGGACGAAATCCTTGTTCATGGATAATACTTATGGCTGACGTTTCATTTTTCATGCTACGACCTCAATTTTAATTGACAGGAATAACTTAGCATTTAAAGAGGGTAGATACTTTAAATTCCGCGCCGGGATATCAATAATAAACGTTTGTTCATCTTTTTTTCGAAATATCTCGCTTTTATCCAATAATTTAATTTTATAATTTTTTGACATAATAAAGCTGGTGTTTTTAGCTTCTATTTCATTTTCTTCCACAAATTTATCTATTAAAAGTACTTCCTGCGTATTATCCAGATCAGCCAAATCGAAACTTAAATTCAGAGTCATAATTTTCCCGACTGTTGCAGGTATTTTGGTCGCCGGGGGTAATCGTTCCAGCAATTCATTGGCATCCTCAAATCCATTATATTTTCCATTTTTATCAATAGAAATTGCTTTCCGAATTACCTGAAGCGCTTCATTACGACCATCCCCTAAAGGGATACTCTTGGAAAATGGCATAATAATTTCTTGCTCAAAGTTACTTAACATCCGGTGAAATTCATCTTCCTGAAAATCTGAAATATCGCCAATCAAATTGATCCAATGGGGACTGTTGGTAAGAATTTCAAATAATAAAATTCCCAAATTAAACACATCCCGTTTTTTACCTTTTTCGCTTAATAACAATGGGGGTACATATAAATTACGATAAACCAACATACTTGACATGGTTTCTGTTTTTGCACCGCCAAAATCAATAAGCTTTATTGCAATACCATTTGTTTCGTTAATTGTTAACATTACATTTTCAGTGGATAGGTCCCTGAGTAAAATACCATTGGAATGTGCTTCCGCTACAGCTTTGGCAACTTCATAAGCAAACCAATAACGGGTTTCCCACTTTTTCATGAATTGATTTTGCATCCCCCACTCTAACAACTCTGTTAAACTGGCATAACCTAACTCTTGGACAAAAAAATCTACGGTTTGACCACCAAATTCAAAATTTCCATAATCTATAAGTGGCATCATTTTAGAAAAATAATGTTTAGAGAGGACTTTAACTTCCCGACCAATGGCATCATTTTGTTTTAATAAAGTTCTCCGGGTATGAGAATCCACAGAACTTTCTTGAGTTTTTGCAAACACAAGATCGATAAAGGTTTTGGGCAATTTTAACGCATAATAATTATCATTTTCATCTTGAACCATATAAATTACCCCAAAACCGCCAGTACCAATTTTTTTAATAAATTTATAACTATGTGCTCCAAGCTGGATTTCTTCTATTGGGACAGCGACTTTTTCTTTTTCTAATATCCGCGATGGCAGCAAAATATCGACCGGCTGTTTACATTGCGGGCAAGTACTTCCCAATTTAATATGCGGGGTAACAAAGAAAAATTCACATTTAGGGCAATACCATATTTTTTGTAAACCTTTCATACTTAATTCCTCTTTTTAAAAACTATGTCATAATTTATATAACTCAGTAGACCTAATTGAATTGTATCACG
>JALWYP010000544.1 GCA_026992695.1 Flavobacteriaceae bacterium | reverse complement strand
CTTTGTATTTTTTCATGGCTTCAACAACTTTGTCCAATTCAAAGGCGGCATCACGTCTGATATTCCATTTATCAAAATCAAAGTAGATTGTATTGATATTTATTTCTCTTAAAGTAACAATTTTTTCAATAGGATTAAGAGCAATATTTACATCAACAGATTCAAGGTCGGTAGCGGCTACGTTAGCTTTATTGTTTTCGTATTGTTCCGCTCTACCTTCTACAACTACATCTTTATTACAATCTATTAAGAAATCGGCATGACCTTCATCGTCGGTTAATTTGGTTTTTATCGGATTACCGTTTTTATCGGTTAAAGTGACAGAAGCTTGCGGTAATGCTTTTCCGGTTTTGGCATCTACAACGGATACGGAAACCAAAACATCACAAATAGGTTTAATATTTTTGATAGTGAAAATATTATCATCACCAAGTCTGGAAGCATTTCTGTTACTTGAAATAAATCCGTCTTTAGTATCGTCATCAATGAAAATGGAAAAATCGTCTTTTCCACTATTTAATGGTACACCGAGGTTTCTAGGTCTTGAAAACTTACCATCAACGTTTTTACAGGCAAAAACATCGAGTCCACCTAAGCCAAGATGTCCATCGGATGAGAAATATAAATCACCTTTTTTACTGATGAAAGGGAAGCTTTCACGCCCTTCGGTATTGATGTTAGGTCCTAAATTAACCGGTTTACCGAAGTTATTGCGCCCTCTTTTAATATCTACAACATATAAATCAGATTGTCCTAAACCTCCCGGCATATCAGATGAAAAATACAATTTTTTACCATCGGGAGATATGGCTGGGTGACCGACAGAATAGTTGTCATTATTAAAAGGTAATTCGCGGATATCTGTCCATTCGTCACCAACCAATCGGGCTGAGAATAATTTTAAACGACTGATTCCTGTTGTGTCGGTTTTATAAGTTCTTTGATTGTAATTATCACGGGTAAAATACATAGTTTTTCCATCGGGAGAGATACAGAAAGAACCATCGTGGTATTTAGTATTTACATCACCGGGAAGTTTTTCCACGTTACTAACATTACCATCAGTGTAATCAGCTTGATAGATATCTAAGAAAGGTTGTCTGTCCCATTCATAAGTTTTACCTTTTGTATTACGCGCTGATGTAAAGTATAATTTTCCTTTAACAAGTTTAGCATCAAAATCCGAATATTCCGTATTGATGTTAGGCATTTCGTTTACGACAAATTTTTCTTTACCACGTTCCAAAATTCTAGGTAAATAATTAGGATTTTCTCTAAATTTGATAGCACGATGATCTGCCGGTTTCATTTTGGCAAATTTGCTCATCCAAGGAACACTTTGATCGTATTTACCATTAGCTTTCAACATTTGAGCATAACGATAAAACACTTCCGGATCATCTGATTTTTTTGCTAAAATACCATAGTATTTTTCGGCATTTTTAGTATCAAATATTTGATAATAAGCGTCAGCGATGTTTTGATAAACATGATCATCGGCATCACCTTTAGCTATTGCTTTTTCGTAAGTTTCAGCCGCTTTTACGTATTGTAGGCGGCTGTAATATTTATCTGCTTTTTTAACAAGAGTACTTTGTGCCATAGCGGCATTCAGTCCTAATGTTAATGAAATAATAAGTATATATAATTTTTTCATAGTCGTAATTTTTAGAAGTATCTGGGTGACAACATAACTTTTTTACCGAACGACCAATCATAGTTTAAGAAAAACTCATGGGATATAGGGCTGTAAACAGAGACGTCAGAAAAGTGAACATCATAAGCATAACCTAATCGTAAGCTGTCAAATAGTCTTAAATTAAATAAGAAATTAACAGAATCATCAATTCTATATGATGTTCCGAATTCAAATCTGTTGATAAACAAAAAGTTCAAATTTAAATCAGCTTGCATTTTTTGGCTAATGTTGTTATACAATAGGAAGTGCGGTTTTATTTTTAAACTTTTTCCTAAATTAAACACATATCCACCGGCAACAAATAAATGCGCTTCATCTTTTGCTTCATAACCGTTACCACCATTGTATTTACTAGGCATAAAATTAGGTGCGGATACGGATAAATAGTAATTATCAGCATAGTAAAACACTCCGGCACCAAGATTAAAGCGGGTATCACTAAATGTGTTGGCTAAAATCGGGTCGTTGGGGTGAACAATATAATAATCATTGTTTACATTAAATAAATTTACACCGGCTTTTAAACCGAAAGCCAAGTGTGATTTTTTAAAATGTAATGTATGAGAATAGTCAACGGTAATTAAACTTTGTTTAACAGGTCCGAATACATCATTGATAAATGATAAACCGGCACCGTTAGACATGTTAAATGCACCGTGTACATTGGCGGTTAGAGTTTTAGGATTTCCGGGGGCATTATACCATTGATTGCGGTAAAGTGTCCCGAAAGAAATAACTTCCGGTCCTCTTGATCCTGCATAAGCCGGATTCAAAATATTCATATTATACATATATTGTGTATAATGTGGCAACTGTTGTGCTTGGATTGTTCCTAATGAAAGGAAGATAAATCCTACAATACTTAATATTATTTTTTTCATAGTCAGTAAGTTTTTTATCTAGTAATATATAACCATCCGGATAGCTTTTTACCATCTTTCAGTTTGATAACATAAACATAGGTTGCAGCGGGTAAATCTTCACCATCATTATTTTTTCCGACAAATTCGTTTACATAATCTTCTTTGTCGTAAACCAAAACACTGCGACGATCAAAAATTTCGACTTTAGCAATACCGGTTTCGATTGCCAAATAATCTAAAAACCATTGATCATTATTTTCATCTCCGTTAGGAGAGATAGCTTCCGGAATTCGGCAAGCAAATTGGAA
>JALWYP010000543.1 GCA_026992695.1 Flavobacteriaceae bacterium | reverse complement strand
ATGAAGGGGTGTCCCTGATAATATATAATATACAATTACAAGTGATAAGGAACTAAAAAAAACATCTAAGACAACAACAACCCATCGTGGTAAATAGCGTTGATTCAGAAGCTTTAAATTGTTATCGCCCGAATAAAAATCTTTTGTATATTTTTTTAGTAAGCTCAATTATTTAGATGTTTTTGGGGATTACAAAGATACACAATCGCATATAATATACAGCTATTTACCTTTTTGAAGTTATAAAAGCATCTAAAACGTTAATTATTCGCTGTTTATCTTCCTTAGTTAAATTAGATCCTGAAGGCAAACACAATCCGCTATTAAAAAAATTCTCGGCTACAGATTCACCAAAATACAAAGCATCTTTAAATACCGGTTGCAGGTGCATCGGTTTCCATAAGGGTCTGGCTTCAATATCATCTTTTAACAATGCTAATCGAATGCTTTCGGCTGCGAAAGGTGCATCTTCAGAAATTGTAATACAGCTCAACCAATGATTTGAAAAAAAATGGGGGTCTGGTTCCGAAAAAACGGTAACTCCGGAAGTATTTTTAAAAATATCTTTATAAAACGCGTTCATTTTTCTTCGCAAGCCAACGTGAGAATCCAATACCTGCATTTGTCCTCTTCCTATTCCGGCACAAATGTTACTTAAACGGTAGTTATAGCCTATTTGCGAATGTTGGTAATGAGGGGCTTGATCTCTTGCCTGCGTTGCCAAAAATACTGCTTGTTCCTTTACTTTTGCGTTTTTTGTAACCAAGGCACCTCCACCCGAAGTGGTAATTATTTTATTTCCGTTAAACGAAAGGATACCAATATCGCCAAAGGTTCCGCATTTTTGTCCTTTATAAGTACTTCCTAATGCCTCTGCCGCATCTTCAATAAGCGGAATGGTATATTTTTTTGAAATCTCTAAAATTTCATCTGCTTTAAAAGGCATTCCGTATAAATGTACCGCAATAATGGCTTTTGGTTTTTTTCCTTTAGCTATTCTATCTTTTATAGCTTGTTCTAAAAACTCGGGAGACATGTTCCAAGTATCGGGTTCGCTATCTATAAATATCGGTGTTGCACCTTGATAAACAACGGGATTTGCCGAAGCCGAAAACGTCATGCTTTGGCACAGCACTTCATCTCCTTTTGAAACGCCTAGTAAAATTAATGCTAAATGAATAGCTGCCGTACCCGAACTTAATGCCGCAACTTTAGATTGTTCGCCCAGGTAATTCTCCAATGCTGCTTCAAAACCGTTTACATTGGGTCCCAAAGGGGCAATCCAATTGGTTTTAAAAGCTTCATTAACAAAATCTTGTTCCTTTCCTCCCATATGAGGCGATGACAAATATATTTTTTTGTTTTTCACGATTTGCTATTTATTATATCGTATTACTTTTGCAGGATTTCCGTAAACAACTGCATAATCGGGTACATTTTTGGTTACCACGGCTCCAGCTCCTACAATTGCCCATTTTCCTATTTTTATTTCGGGTAATATAATACTCCCGGCTCCTATTAACGAACCTGTACCGATACTAACACCTCCCGAAATAACGGCATTTATGGCAATATGGCAATAATCGTTAACAATTGCATTATGTGAAACCGTTGCATTGTTATTTACGATACAAAATTCTCCCACAGAAACAGATGCATCCAAAACTGCTCCGGGCAGAACGTGGGTACCTCTTCCTATTTGTATGGAAGGATATTGCACCACAGACGAATGAACCAAAGTAGGAAAATGATGTTTGTTATATTTTTGAGCTATTTTCTTCCGGTTGGGATTATCGCCTATCGAGATGGCAATATGTTGCGATATCAATTTTGTATTTGTTTTATATACGGAAACTCCCAAAATTTCTTTTCTAACAGGATTATCATCTAAAACTTGAATGGGATTATAATGCTGTAAACTTTTTATAAGTTCTACAATTGCAAAACAATGTCCGCCGGCGCCGTAAAGTGTTATTTCTTTCATTTATTTCCTTTAAAACGTTGCATAGATACCGAGTTATTTGCCGATATATCACTACGTAAAATTACTTTTTTTAGTGTTAAGAAAACAATTTTGGCATCTAATACAAAGCTACAGTTTTTTACATAATACACATCCATTTTAAACTTTTCTTCCCACGAAATGGCATTTCTGCCATTTACTTGCGCCCAACCGGTAATTCCCGGTTTTACATCATGCCGTTGTTTTTGAAAATCGTTATACAACGGTAAGTATTCGGGTAATAAGGGTCTGGGACCTATTAAACTCATATCGCCTTTTATTACGTTAAGCAACTGAGGAATTTCGTCTAACGAAGTAGAACGAATAAAAGATCCCGTTTTTGTAAGTCGTTGTGAATCGGGGAGCAACACCCCGTTAACACCCCTTTTATCGTTCATGGTTTTAAATTTAATAATAGAAAAAAGTTTTTCGTTTTTTCCGGGTCGGGTTTGTAAAAAAAAGGGATTTCCACGATTTACCAACAGCAAGATAATTGCAACCGGAATAAATACAGGTAGCAAGAGTAAAAACAAAAGCGTTGCTACAAAAATATCTAAAACGGGTTTGATGCTACTTTTATACACAATGCAAAAATACGGGTTTTAAGGTTTACTCGCTTGTATCATTCTATCTTTTCCAAAGATATCTTTTTTAAGTAGGATGGAATGAAACCCGAAATCTTTTAAAAGCAAAACGATTTCTTTTCCTTTGGCTTCATTAATTTCTAAATAAAGTATTCCGCCTTTACACAAATGCTTTGTAGAAAATTCAGCTATTTTTTTGTAAAATAATAAAGGGTCGTCATCGGGTACAAACAAAGCTGTTTCGGGTTCATAATCAACTACATTTTTCTGCATTAAATTCTTTTCTTTTTCCAAG
>JALWYP010000542.1 GCA_026992695.1 Flavobacteriaceae bacterium | reverse complement strand
CTCTTAATTCTTCTAATAAAGGATCATCTAGTTTAAAAAAACTAAGTTGTAATTCTTCATTAGATAGTTCTTTCATCTTTTCGGTAAGCTCTTCAGATGTGTGTGATTTTTCTAGGCGTTTTAATATTTTATTTGCTCGTTTTAATACTGCGTTTGGCATTCCTGCCATTTTTGCTACGTGTATTCCAAAACTGTGCTGAGAACCACCCGGAATTAATTTTCGCATAAAAAGAACCGTGTCTTTTAGCTCTTTTACTGCTACATTATAGTTTTTAATTCTAGAAAATGTTTCTGCCATTTCATTAAGTTCGTGATAATGGGTGGCAAATAATGTTTTTGGTTTAGTAGGATGTTCATGCAAATATTCACTTATTGCCCAAGCTATTGATATTCCATCGTAGGTGCTCGTACCTCTACCTATTTCATCTAACAAAATTAAGCTTCTTTCAGAAATATTATTTAAAATACTGGCTGTTTCGTTCATTTCAACCATAAAGGTAGATTCTCCCATCGAAATATTATCACTGGCTCCCACTCGAGTAAAAAGTTTGTCAATAACTCCCATCCGTGCTTCTTGTGCAGGCACAAAACTTCCTATTTGTGCCAATAAAACCAGCAAAGCTGTTTGCCGTAATATTGCCGATTTACCGCTCATATTAGGACCGGTAATCATAATAATTTGTTGATTTTCTTTGTTCAAGAAAACGTCGTTGGCAATAAACGGAGTATCGGGTGGCAATTGTTCTTCAATTACAGGATGCCTTCCTTGTTTAATGTCAATCTCAAAGCTATTATCTACAAAGGGTCTCGTATAATTAGATTCTTTGGCTTTTTGGGCAAAACCGCATAAACAATCTAATTGGGCAACTAACTGGGCATTTTGTTGAATTGCACTAATAAACTGAAGCATCCAATCAATTAATTTCGAAAAAATTTCTTGCTCCAGTTTTAAAATTTTTTCTTCGGCTCCTAATATTTTTGCCTCATATTCTTTAAGCTCTTGTGTAATGTAACGTTCGGCATTTACCAAGGTTTGTTTTCGTATCCATTCTTCGGGAACTTTATCTTTATGCGTATTACGCACTTCAATATAATATCCAAACACATTATTAGATGCTATTTTTAAAGATGTGATTCCGGTGCGTTCGGTTTCCCGTTTGAGCATTTGGTCTAAATACTGTTTTCCTCCGGAAGCAATGTTTCTAAGATCATCTAACTCTTTTGAAAAATTAGACGCAATTGCATTTCCTTTTAAAATATTTATTGGTGCTTCTTCATTTAAGGTGGTTTTAATTTTCCGGCGCAACGATTCGCATTCTTGAAGTTGTTCGCCAATAATTTTAATGGCATCATTAGTTGCCAAAGAAAGCAAGCTCTTAATGGGAACAATAGCTTCTAAAGAGTTTTTTAACTGAACCACTTCTCTGGGGCTAACCTTTGCTGTGGCTACTTTGGAAACCAAACGTTCTAAATCGCCAATTTTTTTTATAGATGCCCTTATTTTTGTATGTATTTCGGTGTTTTTTAGTAAATAACTCACCACTTCGTGTCTTCTGGTTATATCGTCTATGTTTTTTAACGGAAGCGATAACCAACGTTTTAACAACCTTCCGCCCATAGGCGATATGGTTTTGTCGATAACATCTAAAAGTGTTACGGCATTTGGAGAAGTAGAAAAATACAACTCTAAATTTTTTATAGTAAAGGCATCCATCCAGACATAATCGTCTTCGGCAATTCGAGCAATTTTAGTTATGTGTTGTAACTTATCGTGTCTTGTTTCAGAAAGGTAATGCAACGCTGCACCGGATGCAACAATTCCTGCAGGTATAGATTCAATACCAAATCCTTTTAAGGAAGTAGTTTGAAAATGTTTTAATAATGTCTGTTTTGTATAATCTTCTTGAAACACCCAATCTTCGAGATAAAAAACATGAAAATCATCTCCAAATACTTCTGAAAAAAGGCTGCGATGTTTTTTTGAAAACAACACTTCCGACGGCTTAAAATTTTGCAACAACTTGGCAACATAATCTACAGACCCTTCGGCTGTTAGAAATTCGCCGGTAGATACATCTAAAAAAGAAACCCCAATGGTTCTTCTTCCTCTGTTTTCTTGAAAATGTATGGCAGAAAGAAAGTTGTTAGACTTTGCTTGTAGTATGTCATCACTTAACGCTACTCCGGGAGTAACAAGCTCGGTAACACCCCGTTTTACTATTTTCTTAGTTTGTTTAGGGTCTTCCAGTTGGTCACAAATTGCAACTCGGCAACCTGCCATTACCAATTTGGGTAAATAGGTGTTTAAGGAATGATGCGGAAAACCGGCTAACTCGGTTTTATCGCCTCCATTATTTCTAGAAGTAAGCGTAATATTTAAAATACCGGCTGCTCGTATGGCATCTTCGCCAAAAGTTTCGTAAAAATCTCCCACCCGAAACAACAACAACGCATCGGGATACTTTGCCTTAATGGCATTGTATTGTTTCATTAAGGGGGTTACTTTTTTAGCCATAAGCACAAAATTCGTAAACAGCTAAAGTAATTAATTACCACGGGTTAAGAAAACCATAACCATTCCTTTTTTTGATGTTTTTATTAACAATCTGCATCACTAAAAACAAAAAATCCCACTCTAAGTAAAGAGCAGGATTTATGTGGTACCTCCAGGAATCGAACCAGGGACACACGGATTTTCAGTCCGTTGCTCTACCAACTGAGCTAAGGTACCTTTTGCGGAGTGCAAATATAGCGCAATTTTGTTTTTTGCAAAACAAAAGATTGAAAATTTATTTTTATTACTTTCTATAAAATATTTGACCCGAACTGTGATCCTGTTTTGCTCCGGTAACACTTGACAAACAATTGGTTTCATTCCGAAATTTTAACACTC
>JALWYP010000541.1 GCA_026992695.1 Flavobacteriaceae bacterium | reverse complement strand
GCGTTTTGCCAATCTGTACAGCTTGTCTTTTACCGGTAAAACAATATTTAAAAACTCTTGTTGGTTCATTTTCTTGGTGGCTGCAAATTATTGCTGTTCTCCTTTGTAACGATTCAAATAACTTTTTGTTACAAAAAAAGAAATGTTTACAATTTTTACCTACTTTAGTTGCTTAATTTTTTGAAACTGAAAATGCAATGAAATGAGCATAAACTTTTTTAAGCATCTCTTACCGGGAATGATTGAAATAAGTTTATGCGAAAACAAAGTGGCTCCGGATGTTTGTGAAATTTGGAATTACTTTTTAAAATCAAATAATTACAAATTTTTAAACAGATGAAAAAAATTCTTTTTATTATTACTCTTTGTACCGGTTTGGTAATGTCCTCTTGTTTTGAAGACAGGGACGATAACCCACAGACAGCTTCTACACTAGAAATTCAAAATTTCATTTATCGAGGCTTAAACTATTTTTACCTTTATAAAGCCGATACACCCGAACTGGCTAACGATGCCTTTGCCTCGCAAAGTGATTTAGATATTTTTCTCGAAACCTTTGATTCTCCCGAAACATTATTTGATTATTTAAAATCTTCACAAGATAGATTTAGCCTTTTGGTAGATGATTACATTACACTTATTGATGCCTTAAACGGAACCACGTACAACCACGGAATGAAATTTGGTTTGGTATTTTATCCGGATGATAGCGGAAATGTTTTTGGATATGTGCGTTATATTTTACCCAACTCCGATGCCGAAGCAAAAGGGTTACAACGAGGTATGATTTTTAACACCATTGACGGACAACAAATTAACGAGTCTAATTTTAGAGATTTACTTGATTCTAATTCCTACTCCATAGGATTAGCAGATTACGACGGAACTACGATTACTCCAACAGGAGAAACCATTACTTTAACTAAAACCAATTATACCGAAAATCCTGTTTACATTACAAAAACCTTTACTATTGAAGGAATAAAAGTAGGCTATTTAATGTACAATGCCTTTACTCGCGATTTTGTAGGACAACTTAACGATGCTTTCGGGCAGTTTAAAGCTGAAGGTGTAACACAACTAATAATAGACTTGCGATACAATGGTGGTGGTGCTGTAGAAACTGCAACCGATTTGGCAAGTATGATAACCGGACAGTTTAGCGGTCAAATTTTTTATACCGAACAATGGAATGAAGATAGACAAGCAGCTTATGCCCAAGACGGAACATTTGACAACACCATTACCGGAGGAGCTGCAACCAACAGTCTTTTTTTAAATCAAGTTTATGTTTTAACTACCTCTAGAACCGCTTCTGCCAGCGAATTGGTAATTAATGGTTTAAATCCTTATATTACTGTTACGCAAATTGGCACAAATACAACAGGTAAATTTCAAGCCTCAACAATACTCTTTGATGCACCGGATTTTAGCTTGGCAAATGCAAAACCTACACACACCTACGCAATGCTACCACTAATCTATAAATCAGCTAATGCTAACGGCGTTACCGATTATGTTGACGGTTTAGCTCCTACCATCGAATTACCGGAAGATTTTACTAATTTAGGAATCTTAGGCGAAGTTACCGAACCGTTACTTGCTGCAGCGTTAAACGAAATATTTCCGGGCAGATTTATGATAAACAAGACTTTTAAAGAAATGAAGACCATAAATGATTCTAAGTTTACACCCAAAACAGAGAACCTTATGTTTGCAAAATAATTCTTTAAAATTAACAAAAAACAAAGCCTCACAAGTAGCTTATTTGCTTGTGAGGCTTTGTTTTAAAATCTGTCTGAAAATTATTCGGCTTCATTAAAATAAACGCCTCCCGGAATTAATCCCACGGTAATATTTTGTATTTCTTGGTTGTTACTTAAATCATACACTTTTAAAAATCCGTCACTTTGGTAATCGCCTGCATCGGTTCCGTATAATTTTCCGTTATGAACGGTCATACTGTAAAAAAATACATTACTAATTATAGGATTTGCCGGTAAAACACCTGCCGCAACATCCATTTTATACACATCGGAGCCCAAAACATAGTAAATATCAGAGTTTTCCATAGTTAAATGATTGGGGTGATTGGTTGTTTCGGAAAAATCTATTGTTTGGCTAACCGTATTGTTGCTCGTGTTAATTTTAACAATGCTTCCGGCGGTTTCTACATCTGCATAATTGGGTTTACCACCACAAAGCACCCACAAATCGTCGCCGAAAAACGACATGGAATTTGGTACAAATCCTACATCAATAGTGGTTGTAATAGAATTATCTCCCGAATTTATTACCGATATTTTGTTGTTAAAGTCATAACCACCTTGATGTGCAACATAAAGGTTTTGATCTTTTGCCAATATGGCTTCCGGACCAAAATCTACCGGAATGGTGCTTGTAACTTCATTAGTTGAAAGATCTAGCACCGCAACAAAATCATCTGTTGCAACAAACGGATCGCCCCAATTGGTTACATATCCGGTATTGTTCACTATTGCCATATTTCGAGGTTGTACAAGTCCGTTTTCAATTACTGCTTGTTTTTCAAAGGTATAGCGGTTAACCACTACAATCCGGTTAGAGTTGTTAACAACAACATAAGCCAAATCGTCTTTAAAAGCGATGGACTGTACAATGTTACCCAAGTCTTCATTGTTTACCGTGTTATAAATTGCATTAGCCACATTCTGAAAATCTTCAGACACGTAACTTACCGTTCCGCTTCCGGTGTTAAAAGGTCCTTCGTTGGTAATTAATATTCCTAAATCATAATCGCCTCTGGGCTGTGTTTCTTCTTCTTGTTGTTGCTCTTCTTCTTGAGGCGTATTGTCTTTTTCGCACGCAATAAAGAAAAGCGATAGTAACAATAAATAACTAATTTTTTTAAGTGA
>JALWYP010000540.1 GCA_026992695.1 Flavobacteriaceae bacterium | reverse complement strand
AAGCAACACATTATGGCGTGTAGGTGTTCTTCTGCTTTTTCAACCGAATTTCCGGTGCTAAAAAGCTCTATTATTTTCCCGTGTAATGCTTCATCTTGTTCATAAACAATGGTATTTTTACTGTTATCTAATAAATGGGCAGGATTTATATAACGCGTTAACGGAAACACTTCGCCTTGTAATTTTAGCGCATATCCCATTACCAAAGCATCCGGATTGCAAGGTACGGGGATTAAATCGTCTTGATTAAAAACAGTAGATTGTTCCAAAATTTTGTTTCGTACTTCTGTAAGTGTAATGCGGTCTTTGTTGCTGTTAAAATTGTCTAATCTTCCTGCTATTTGTGTAGGTTGAAATGTAACACCTCTAACCGATTTTTGTTGTAAGCCAAAGTTGATGATGGTTCCTATTTCATCATCGTTTAACCCTTTTTGAAGCGTAACAACCAACGTGGTAGAAAGATTTACTTCGTTTAAATTTTTAATAGCTTTTTGCCTTATTTTTGTTAAATCTGCTCCACGCATTTGGGTTAACACTTCTTTTTTAAACGAATCAAATTGCAAATACACTTCAAAATCGGGTGCATATTGTTTTAGCTTTGCGGCAAATTCGGGTTCGTTTGCAATACGAATACCGTTTGTATTAAGCATTAAATGCCTAATAGGAAGGGATTTTGCATAATCTAAAATTTCAAAAAAATCGGGGTGTATGGTTGGTTCGCCTCCGCTTATTTGTACAACGTCGGGTTCTTTTTCATTTTCTACAACAGCATCGAGCATTTTTTTTATTTCTTTCAAACTTCGATGTCTCCCGTATGTGGGAGACGAACCCGCATAACACGTAGGGCAAGTAAGGTTACAACGGTCTGTTACTTCAATAATAGTAAGGCAAGAGTGCTGCTCATGATCGGGACACAAACCACAATCATACGGACAACCATAATGTGTTTTTGTGTTAAATGTAAAAGGCATTTCCGATGGCTTATTGTAATTTCTAATGTTTTTATAATAAGCCACATCATTGGCTAATAACACTTTACTATTGCCATGTTCGGGACACCTTTTTAACATAAACACTTCATTGTTTTCAAAAACAATTTTAGCATCAATTCGTTTTAAACAAATAGGACAAAGGCTTAAGGTAAAATCGTAATACGTATATTTTCTTACAGGCATTTTTGTTTTATAAGGAAGGAAAGATACAAAACTTTAAACACAAAAAAACCTCATAGAAAAACTATGAGGCTGAAAAATTATTAAGTTATTTTATTTTAAAGTCATTGTTGTTGTAGCAACTTGTTTAGGACCATCAAAAACATTAATTCGATAGGTTCCTTTTATTAAATCGTCTTTTGTTGCCGAAACCATTACGCAAACGTCCAGTTCTTCGTTTTCATAAAATACTTTGGTTGCTGCACTATAATTTAAAGTACCTTCTTCAAACTCTAAGACTTTTTTGCTTCCCAGTAAATTATTTTTCGGATTTATAACTTGTACATACAATAATCTATCTCCTTTTTCGGCTAACGGATTTGGAGTTAACGTAAAACAAGCACGCACCTTGTTTGCTCTACGCGCACGCTTTGTATCTACTATTTTACCGCTATTTCTTATAATTACACCCGTGCCGGATAAATCTACGGCTCTAACAACCGAGCCTCGTTTAATGGCATCGGTTAATGCTGTATTTTCAGTAGTTACCGAATCTACCACTTTAATAGTCTGGTCTAAAACCGTTAAGGTACTATCACGTTGCATTGCTAAATTTTGATTAGCAATAATTAAGCTGTCTGCTTTTTTAAAGAGTAAAATACGTTCTTTTTTCAAGCGGTTTATTTCTTGTTTGTAACGACGTATTAACGCCACATTTGCTTTTGCATCTTTAACCGAGTCTAAGAGTTTTTCAATACGCTCACGTGCTTCAACTATTTCGTTGTCTTTTATTTCATTATCTTGAATAACTTCATCATAATCTGAAATAAGTTCTTTTAATTCGGTTTGAATATTGGTTTTTTCAGTTTCTAAAATTGAAACCGTTTCTTTGTTGTCATTGTACAATTTTGCAGTGTAAACACCTAGCGCAACTAAAAGAACCGTTAGCAGTCCGGCTAGTATTTTAAACGTGTTTGATTTTTTTTCGGAAGTCATAATAGGTTCGGTTTGGGTTAATGTATTAATTTAATTACCTTTAACTATCTTAAACGATAAGAACTTTTTTTTAGTATAATGTTGCTCAATCTTTTATTTCCAAAAATATGTAACGGTTGTAAAAATCCTTTGTTAAAAAACGAGGAATTGTTATGTGCTTCTTGTCGTCATCATTTACCTATTGTTTCGCATCATCTAAATCGGGATGATACGATGAAAAATAGTTTTTACGGAAGAATTCCCGTGCAAAATGCCACTGCATTGTTACAGTTTCAAAAAAAAGGACTTACACAAGAGTTGTTGCATAATTTAAAATACCGAGGGAATCAACAAATTAGTTTCTTTTTCGGAAAGTGGTTGGGTGCCGAACTGGCTAATAATCCCGATTATCAATCTGTAGAAATAGTAATTCCTGTTCCTTTACACAAACAACGGCTTAAAAAAAGAGGTTACAACCAAGTAAGCGGTTTTGGCAAGGAAATAGCAAACGCCCTAAAAACAGAATTTAGAGAAGATGTTTTAGTAAAAATATCGCAAACAGAATCGCAGGTTTTTAAAGACCGAATGTTTCGGTTTTCTAATGCAAACGACACCTCTGTTTTTAGTATTAGGAAGTCTGAAGCAATTAAAAACAAACATATTTTACTAGTAGATGATATAATGACAACCGGTGCAACATTAGAAAATTGTGCTTTAGAATTATTAAAAACGGAAGGCGTTTCGGTAAGTTTTGCTACCATTGCCATAGCATAAA
>JALWYP010000539.1 GCA_026992695.1 Flavobacteriaceae bacterium | reverse complement strand
GTTTTATTTTCTTATAATATGTAAAAATATTGATTAATAAACCATTGTTTCGTAAATTTGTAGTAAATAATAAATACACTTGTTATGTCATTTAATCCTGCAGACCAGATTCAAGATTTACAATATTTTGGAGAATACGGAGGCGTTAATCCTTCTATTTCAGATTCATCTACTTATACGTTTCTTTCAGCTAAAAAAATGTTAGATACGTTTGAAGGGCATGCTCCGGGATGCTATCTTTATTCTAGGCACGTATCGCCTAGCACTCTTTATCTTGCCGAAGCACTTGCTGCTATGGAAAACACCGAAACGGCTAATGTTTCGGGATCGGGTATGGGAGCTATTACCACGACATTATTGCATTTTTGCAATGCCGGAGACCAAATAGTTTCCAGTCGAACTATTTATGGCGGAACCTATGCGTTTTTAAAGAATTTTGCACCCAAATTTAATATCCATACTCATTTTGTAGATATTACCAAACCCGAAGCAGTTGAGGCAGCTATAAATGAAAATACCAAAGTTATTTATTGCGAAGCAGTAAGCAATCCGTTATTAGAAATTGCCGATATTCCTGCATTGGCTGCTATTGCCAGGAAGCATAATATTCCGTTATTGGTAGATAATACCTTTTCGCCATTAACTATTTCGCCAAAAGCATTGGGTGCTGATGTGGTTTTGCATAGCCTTACCAAATTTATAAACGGAACCAATGATACCATGGGTGGTGTTGTTTGCGGCACACAAGAATTGATTGACGGTCTTAGAAATGTAAACAACGGAGCTGCAATGTTATTAGGTCCTTCGTTAGATAGTATTAGAGCAGCTTCTATTTTAAAAAATATGCGTACGTTGCACATACGTATAAAACAACACAGTAAAAATGCGTTCTATCTTGCCAAACAATTTGAAAATTTAGGTTTAAAAACCGTTTATCCCGGTTTAGAGTCACATCCTAATCACAAGTTGTTTAAAAGTATGATGAATGAAGAATTTGGATTTGGTGGGATGTTAACCATTGATGTAGGTACACTCGAAAAAGCCAATGCCTTGATGGAACTCATGCAAAAGCGAAACTTAGGTTATCTTGCCGTTAGTTTAGGTTTTTATAAAACCTTGTTTAGTGCACCCGGAACTTCAACTTCCAGCGAAATACCCGAAGAAGAACAAAAAGAAATGGGGTTAAGTGACGGATTGATTCGGTTTTCCATTGGGCTGGATAATGATATTGAACGTACTTTTGAAAATATGAAACAGTGTATGGTTGAGGTGGGCGTATTGGAAACTAAAACAAGAACAATCCTTCTTTTTTAGGACTCCTTTTTTAAAGATATGTATTATTTAAGTACAGAAAAATACAGGTCTTCCATATCTTTTACCATTTGTTGCTCTTGATGTTGTTGTTCTACTTTGTGGCGGGCTTGCTGTCTAATCTCTTCAATTTTTAAAAGTGATAAATTAGAAAAATCGATGATGGATTGCGCCATAGCTTCGGGGTTATTCACCGGAACCAACCAGCCGGTTTTATCATGCAGAATTAATTCTTCTACCCCTCCGCATTGTGTGCTTATCACAGGAAGCCCTATAGCCATAGCTTCTACCACCACATTGGGAAGTCCTTCAATAACAGAAGGGAATATTAAAACCGAAGCCTGTGACATATTAATATACACTTCTTCTTGAGGTATTTTTGGAAGCAATGTTACTTCCTCTTGAAGATTTAAATCATTTAGTAAATACAATAACTCTTCATTATTATCTGCAGCACCAATAATTGAATAGTGAAATTCAACATTTTTTTCTTTTAACTTTTTACAAGCCAATAAAGCTTCGGGATAGCCTTTTACCCAATGTGGGCGACCTACCGAAAGTAATTGTAAGGGTTCTTTTTTTTGATACTTGGTATTATAATTTAATGCGGAAAAATCAAATCCCGAATACACTACTTTATCTATTTTATTTTTAGAAAAATAAATTTCATCGCCTACTTGTGAAATGGCTTTTGAAACACTATGAAAACCGGAAAATTTAGGATACCATTTTTGCAAATAGTTAAAGTTTTCTTGATCTACAAATGGTCTTACATTACTTTGATAACCACGTTGGCTTATTATAAATTTAAATTCTTGCTTCGCTAATGCTTCTTCGCACCAAGGGATTAAGGATTGCCATTGTACGTGAACAATATCCGGTTTAATAAGCAACAAAGCCGTATTAAAATTATCTTGTTGGAGTTGTTTTTTATTAACGCTAAGAATATTTATTATGGTTTTAAAAAAAGAGCTGAAATTCCCTGTTTTTAATAGTTTTTTTAATGCTAGCCACTTACTTTGCCACAATAAATTAATAAGATGTTGACTGCTTCCTAAATCTATATACCTAACATTTGGGATTTTATTTTTGATGGTATTACTAAACCCCAAGATAAAAACCTCATGCCTTTGTGAAAGTCCTTTAGCCAGCCTGTTTATAAAGGTGGTAGTTTTAAACGAGCCGTCAAAGATTATTATTTTTAGTTTCTGCATTTTCGGTTATTTCTGCCTTAGCTTGTTTAACAAAGAGACTCCTAAACGTATATTAATATTACTAAAAAATTTAACCATTAAGATATAAAAACTTCCTTTCCAACCTTTAAGACTTTTAATGTTATTCGCTACATATTCACTATTCTGCACTCTATTAATTCGCAAAGCTATTATACTATTTAAAAGCGACAAAGTAACTCTTTTATTAATAATAGAATTTTTATAAAACTCACTATTTTTAAGTGTTTCAGAAATATAGTTAACCGATTTGCTTTTTTCTATAATAACTTTTTTTATATATTGATTTGAAAGTTTATACTCTCTGGAAATATCATAATATACACGATTCTTATTTATGGGTATAACCGTATTATTGTAAGTA
>JALWYP010000538.1 GCA_026992695.1 Flavobacteriaceae bacterium | reverse complement strand
ATTTCTCTTTTATTTTTGGTTAGTTACCCATCTGTTTTTTTCTATTTTTTATTTTAATCTTTCACATTTCCCAATTTAGACCCTATCTTTGTTTTTTTTAGAAATTCAAAAGTTTGATAACATCATTAACCATACATAATTACGCTTTAATAAACCACATAGAGGTTAATTTAAATAAAGGCTTAACGGTTTTAACCGGAGAAACAGGAGCCGGAAAATCTATTTTATTAGATGCCTTGTCATTAGTTTTAGGAAAAAGAGCCGATTTAAGCAGTGTTAACGATACAACAAAAAAGTGTTATGTAGAAGCACATCTCGATGTATCCAATTATAATTTAATTTCGGTTTTTAATAAAAACAATTTAGATTACGATTCCGTAACCATTATACGTAGAGAATTGCTTCCGGGTGGAAAATCCAGAGCTTTTGTTAACGACTCACCGGTTACCTTATCCCAATTACAAGCGGTTTCCAATTATTTAATAGACATTCACAACCAACATCAAACTCTTTCGTTGTTTTCTGAAAATTTTCAGTTTCAATTGTTAGACACATTAGCCAATAACGCATCGGTACTTGCAGAATTTTCAAAAACTCGAAATCTATATTTAACTGTTTCAAAAGAATTACAAAGTATAAGCCAGCAAAAAATTGAAGCCGAAAAGGAGCAAGATTATAACCTTTTTCTTTTAAACGAACTGCAATCGCTTCCGCTTTCTAAAATTAATCAACAAGATTTAGAAGAACAATTAGATACACTCTCCAATGCAGAGTTAATTCAGCAATCGTTGGGGCAAGTAATTCAAATTTTTTCGCAAGAATCTATAGGAAGTATCGAAACACTGAAAGAAGCAATTCAGACTTTGGGAAAAATTAAATCATTTTCAAAAAAATACGAAGAACTTTATAACAGATTGCAAAGCTCTTTTATAGAAATAGAAGATATTTTTAACGAAACTTTTAGTGAAGTAGAACAAGTTGAAATGAATCCCGAAGCATTGGAAACCATAAACCAACAATTGCAAGAATTATACAGGTTACAGCAAAAACATTCGGTTGCTTCGATAGAAGAATTGGTTGAAGTTCAATCACAATTAAATGAAAAAATAACTAAAGTTGAAAGTTTTGAAAACCGAATAATTACGTTAACAAATGAAAAAAACAGACTGCAACAAGAAGCAGTAAATCTGGCTAAAAATATTTCTGAAAACCGAAAAAAAGCCATTCCTAAGTTTAAAAATCAAGTAATTGAAATTTTAAAGCAGATTGGACTTCCGGATGCACAGTTTGATTTTAAAATTACAGCTACAGAAGAATTTAAAACCAACGGAATGGATTCCTTACAATTATTTTTTACTGCAAATAAAGGAATGCCTTTTCAAGAGTTAAAAAAAGTTGCTTCCGGGGGCGAATTAAGCCGTATTATGTTAGCAATTAAAGCCGTTTTAGTAAAATATAAAAAACTCCCTACGCTTATTTTAGATGAAATTGATACCGGTGTTTCCGGCGAAATTGCCAATAAAATGGGCGATGTAATGAAAAATATGAGTAATAACATGCAATTGTTGGTAATTACGCACTTACCTCAAATAGCAGCTAAGGGCAACCACCATATAAAAATATTTAAGAAAGTAGAAGGTAACACAACCCAAACACAGCTAAAAACACTTAATAAAGAAGAACGAATACAGGAAATAGCAGAAATGATTGGCGGAAAAAACCAAACACAAACTGCAATAACACACGCAAAAGAATTATTAAATTAGTGTATATTTGCCTTACTTATAAAATAATTTTTATAACAAACAATTTAACTAGCAACTAAGAAATTTATATTATGTCATACAATTTACTAAAAGGAAAAAAAGGAATTATTTTTGGCGCATTAGACGAAAATTCTATTGCTTGGAAAACCGCAGAACGAGTACATGAAGAGGGAGGGCAGTTTGTGTTAACCAATGCACCCATTGCAATGCGAATGGGGCAAATTAACCAACTTGCTGAAAAAACCGGTTCGCAAATCATACCGGCGGATGCAACCAATCTGGAAGAGTTAGAAAATCTGGTAGAAAAATCAATGGAAATTCTAGGCGGTAAATTAGACTTTGTATTGCATTCTATTGGGATGTCAATCAATGTTCGTAAAGGAAGACATTATACCAATCAAAAATACGATTGGACAGCAAAAGGCTGGGATGTTTCTGCTTTGTCTTTTCATAAAGTTATGCAAACGCTCTATCAAAAAGATGCGATGAATGAGTGGGGGAGCATTGTAGCGTTAACCTATATGGCAGCGCAGCGTGTGTTTCCGGATTATAATGATATGGCAGATAACAAAGCCTATTTAGAATCTATAGCAAGAAGTTTTGGCTATTTCTTCGGAAAAGATAAAAAAGTACGGGTTAATACCATTTCACAATCTCCTACTCCTACTACTGCAGGGCAAGGAGTTAAAGGATTTGATGGTTTTATGGCTTATGCCGAAAAAATGTCGCCTCTCGGTAACGCAACCGCTCTGGATTGTGCAAATTATACCGTTGCCATGTTTAGTGACTTGACCAAACGGGTAACGCTTCAAAACCTTTATAACGATGGCGGTTTTTCGAATATGGGCGTAAGTAATGAAGTGATGGAGGCGTTTACTAAATAAATTACTGTTTATCAACTTGTTACCCAAAACTTCTCTAAGTGTAAAATCTATATTGGAGGTTTACTAACCTTTTTAACGTTTAGTAAACCTCCATTCTTATTTCTTTACTTTTTACTGCTTTCTATTATTGTAAAAGAAAAATAGAATGACAGTATTTATTATAAATAATAAAATTGCATCTATTGTTTTCATCATTATTTATTCTTTAACAATACGTTTGATTATTTTTCCTTTAGAGGTAATTATTTCTAAAAAGTAAACAGCATTATCC
>JALWYP010000537.1 GCA_026992695.1 Flavobacteriaceae bacterium | reverse complement strand
ATAAAAACACCTGTCGGAAATGTGGTCCTTACTGGTGATATAAAACTTGCACACTCAAATGGCGTAGTCGAAAAAAGCGAGTATGAATCATTCTCCGTATTTAAAAAGGAACGCCCACTCGTTATGCTTATGGACTCAACCAGTGTATGGAAACAAGGGTGGTCAGTACCGGAAAAAGAAGTATTTCAAAGAAAAGAATTTTCTAAAATTACCATACTGATAAAGGGCACACATCTTTTAAATAAAAAAGAAAAAAAATTAGTGATTCATGCCGAGCAAATCTGGAAGAAGCATCCCGAATTTTTTAATAAATATCTCAATTACTTACCGATAGAATTACCGTTATTCACCGAAAAAATAAACCTGCCGGAATTTCAATTTATAATAGATAAAGATAATACAGTAATTGAAGATAAATTAAACTTTAACCCCGACTACGGAAATATTATGCGCTAATGAAAAGTAAAACAGTTATATTTATTTTACTACCATTGTTTTTGGTTTCGTGTCAAAACAGGTTGCAACTTAAAGTACCAAAGGAGTCTTTGCCTGCCATGTTAACCATAGACACAACTACTATACAAACACCTTCTGTTTCTATAATAGGCACGTTTACCGGAAAAGTGCAAGCCCGAATTTTGTTTTACGATAGTTTAAACAATCCTGTAAAAAGCAACAACGATGCGATGGCATTACTTGATGCGCATACCAATGGCGGGTATTTTAAAGTACCTGAAAAAACCGCAGGCTTTAAAGTAGAGTTTTGGAAAAAAAGAAGCTATTTTAAAAATACTTTTTATTTAGAAAAAATAATTATTAGAAACCGAAGAAAAACCAAAGTCGTTAACAGAGATAGTTTTACATCCTATTTTAAATTGGTAAACATTAAATACGATAGCATAACCGGAAAGATGCAACCCATTACTAAAAACCCTATCCCTAGTTTTATTTATAAAGGGAGTTACCTTAATTTTTAGTTTTACAACATTCATTTACTTTTTCCCAAACCAAATGGCTTTCCCAGCCGCGATAAAGAAGATAATCGGCTAGTTTTTTTCGTTTTTTTTGCAAGTTTTTTTCCGAAGAGAGCTGAAGTAGTCTTTTTTCAACTAATAGGTTAAAGGTTTTTAAATATTGGTCTTCAGGTATTTCTTGTAGGGCTTTTTTAATGTTATAAGAAGTAATGTTTCGTTGTTTTAATTCTCTAATAATACGTTGTTTTCCCCATTTTTTTTGGTTGAATTTTCCTCGGGCAAAACTTTGAGCAAATCGGGTTTCGTTTAAAAAGTTGTGTTGTATTAAATGAGTTATTATTTGGTCTATGGCTACGGATATCATATGCATTTCTCGTAGTTTTAAAGCTACTTCTTTATGACAACGTTCTTGATAGACGCAGTACTGCTCAAGTTTGCGAGTGGCTTCTTCAACGGTAAAAGATTTTTGATGTTTCAATTTTTTTGATAACAGATAAGGTTATATGTAAAATTAGTAAAAATAAAAAACCCTCCAATACAAAAGCAAAGGAGGGTAAGGTTTTATTTAATCTCGTTACCATCTTTATCAAAAAAATGATATTCAAGATACGTGTAAGCATCTCTTGGTTGAATTTTTATCCATTTTTTGTGCTCCAAAAACCACTTGGAACGCACAGACGGAAAACCTTTTGTTAAAAAGGCTGCTATAAAAGGATGTGTGTTTAAAGTTATCTTTTTATAGTCTTTTTTTACAAGGCGTTTTACCTCGTCGTTAATTTTATTCACCAGTACGATTGGTGCTTCAATTTCGCGATTGTCCCCGCCATTGGCATTGGGATCTTGTTCGCGTGTTTTAATATTCATTTCGGGACGTACTCGTTGGCGTGTAATTTGCACCAACCCGAATTTACTTGGAGGTAAAATTTTGTGTTTTGCTCTATCGTCCTTCATTTCTTCTCGAAGGTGGTTATAGAGTTTTTTTCGATTTTCGGCGTGAGCCATATCAATAAAATCTACCACAATAATGCCTCCCATGTCTCTCAGTCGGAGTTGTCTGGCTACTTCACTGGCAGCAATTAAATTTACTTCTAAAGCAGTTTGCTCTTGATTGGTAGATTTATTACTTCGGTTGCCACTGTTTACGTCTATTACGTGCAATGCTTCGGTATGTTCAATAACAAGATAAGCACCTTTGCTTCCCGATACTGTTTTTCCGAAGGATGTTTTAATTTGACGGTCGATTCCAAATTTCTCAAAAATGGGAACTTTAGAATTGTAGTATTTAACAATATTCTCCTTTTTAGGTGCAATTTCTTGCACATAATCTTTTATTTGTAAATAAAGGGTTTCATCATCGATATAAATTGACGAAAAATTATCGTTAAAAACATCTCGAAGTATGGAAGCGCCTCTATCTAATTCACTTAACACCTTTGAAGGATGGTGTGCTCCTTGTAGCTTTTTACACATCGCGTTCCAGCGTTGTATTAGATTTTGTAAATCTTTATCCAGTTCTGCTACTTTTTTACCTTCTGCTACGGTACGTATAATAACACCAAAACCTTTGGGTTTTATGCTTGTTACCAAGCGTTTTAACCGTTCTTTTTCTTCGCGAGATTCTATTTTTTGTGAAATAGAAACACGATCTGAAAACGGAACCAAAACAATATAACGTCCGGCTATAGATAGCTCGGAACTTATTCTGGGTCCTTTTGTGGAAATGGGTTCTTTTACGATTTGTACCAGAATAGATTGATTCGATTTTATTACTTGCGTAATACCACCGTGTTTATCAATCTCTTTTTCAAATGGGAAATCCTTTAAAGAATAATCTTTAAGTTTACCTGTGCTTACACGTTTTACGAATTTTAAAAGCGAAAGAATTTTAGGTCCTAAATCATGATAATGCAAAAAAGCATCTTTTTCATAACCTACATTAACAAATGTAGCATTAAGAC
>JALWYP010000536.1 GCA_026992695.1 Flavobacteriaceae bacterium | reverse complement strand
TATAAATTCCGGGCTCAACCGTAAAAACCATTCCGGCTTTCATAGGTTCCCATAATAATCCGTAATCATGAGTGTCTAATCCCATATGGTGCGAAGTACCGTGCATAAAATATTTTTTATAGGCAGGCCAATCCGGATTTTCATTTTTTACATCAGCTTTTGTGATAAGACCTAAGTTTAGTAATTCTGAAGTCATAAGCTTACCTACTTCTACATGATATTCTTTCCAAAGTGTTCCGGGTACTAATAGTTTAGTAGCTTCATTTTTCACTCTTAACACAGCGTTGTACACATCTTTTTGCCGTTTTGTGTATCTACCGTTTACCGGTATGGTACGAGTCATATCACTACTATAGTTAGCGTATTCTGCACCAACATCCAATAAGATTAAATCCCCGTCTTTACATTCTTGGTTATTTTGAATATAGTGCAGTACATTAGCGTTTTTTCCACTGGCTACAATGGGTGTATAAGCAAACCCTTTTGAGCGGTTACGCAAAAATTCGTGCATAAATTCCGCTTCAATCTCATACTCCATTACACCGGGTTTTACAAAATTTAAGATACGTCTAAGTCCTTTTTCGGTAATATTACAAGCAGTTTGAATAAGGTCAATTTCAATAGGGTCTTTTACAGCGCGAAGACGTTGTAAAATAGGGTTGCTTTTTGCTACGCTGTGAGCGGGATAGTTTTCTTTTAACCATTTGGTAAAACGTGCTTCCCGTGTTTCGGTTTCTACATTGGCACGATAATGTTCATTCGTATTAATATAAACCGTCTCACTTTGTGCCATTAGTTCGGCAATTACTCGTTTCATATCTTGTAACCAGTAAACGGTTTTAATTCCGCTGGTTTCATAGGCTTTTTCTTTGGTTAGTTTTTCTCCTTCCCAAACAGCAATGTGCTCATTGGTTTCTTTTAAAAAAAGAATCTCGCGATGTTTTTCCTCAGGTGCATCGGGAAATAATACCAATACGCTTTCTTCTTGGTCTACACCGCTGAGGTAAAAAATATCCCTGTGTTGCTCAAAAGGTAACGTGCTGTCTGCCGAGATAGGATAAATATCGTTACTATTAAAAAAAGCAACACTTTTTGGCTTCATTTGAGCCATAAAGTTTTTTCTGTTTTTAATAAAGAGTACTCGGTCAATAGGAAGATATTTCATGGTAAGAATGATTTTATTTCAGTATCAAAATTACCACAAAAATCCAAACAAAGGCGGTTAAGTATAATTTATTTATCTAATTTTTTAAACTTTTCAGAAGCTTGTAGGAGTAACATTAAAACAATCACACACAATCCGGCAACAATGGTGCTTAATGCAATAAGACTATCTCCTTGAAATAGGTGAGAAAAATCTAAATGCGAAGCATTAAAACCAATAAGAAGTACAGCAATGACGATGAAGATGTAGCTAAGGATTTTCATATAAATTAGTTTAATTAAAAAGTTCTTGAATATTTGAGGTAAAAAGTTTGATAGCAATGGCTAAAAGCACCACACCAAATACTTTTCTAATGATGATAATTCCGTTTTTACCAATAGCTTTTTGAATGTTTTTGGAAGTTTTTAAAACAATATACACAAAAACAATGTTAATTAGTACCGCCAAAATTATATTTTCGGTATGGTATTCGGCTCTAAGCGATAGTAACGTAGTTAAACTTCCCGGACCGGCTAAAAGCGGAAAAGCCAACGGAAAAACCGAAGCTAACTTAGCACTATTTTCTCCGTCTTCTTCTTTAAAAAGTGTGATTCCGAGAATCATTTCTAATGCTAGGAAAAATAAAATTAAAGCACCGGCTACGGCAAATTCGTGAACGTTTATGCCAATTAAGTTAAGTATTCGTTCACCTAAAAACAAAAATACAATCATTAGTACAGCTGCTATAATTGAAGCTTTTTCCGATTGAATGTGCCCTACCTTTTCTCGTAACGAAACAATAATAGGAATGCTACCTATGATATCAATCACAGCAAAAAGAATCATAGTAGCGGTAAGTATTTCTTTGAAATTAAAATCCATAACGAAGTTATAAAGCGCAAAATTAACTATTAAAAACACAATAAAATAGTATTTTTGCCAAATGTTTCAGTTAGGAAAAACCATTGTATCGGAAGATATTATCGAAAAAGAATTTGTTTGCAATTTAAATGCTTGCAAAGGAATATGTTGCGTAGAGGGGGAGGCAGGTGCACCTGTAACCAAGGAAGAAGTAGCGATTCTTAAAGATATTTACCCCACGGTAAAGCCCTTTCTTCGTCCCGAAGGAATAAAAGCGATTGAAAAACAAGGCACGTCTGTAACATCTGTTTTAGACGAACCGGAAACCCCTTTAGTAAACGGCAAAGAATGTGCCTACCTAACTTTTACCGATAACGGAATAGCCGGTTGCGGAATTGAAGATGCTTATAATGCCGGTAAAATAGATTTTCAAAAACCAATTTCTTGTCATTTGTATCCGGTACGAGTACAAGATTATAGCGAGTTTGCAGCTGTAAATTATCATAATTGGCAAATTTGTGACGATGCGTGTACTTTAGGAAAAGAATTGCAGATGCCGGTTTATAAATTTGTAAAGGAAGCGCTCATTCGTAAGTTTGGAGAAAATTGGTACTTAGAATTAGAGAAAGTAGCAACTTCTCATGAAATTTAGTAAATTTAACTCAAAAAACAACTGTGAAACTATTTCTGTCCATATTATTTGTAACGTTTACCTATTTAGGATTTGCACAACAATCTTGGCAAGACTTTACCCAACAAGCAGACTCACTAGAAAATAAATTTAAATTTGATAAAGCACTAAAGCTACGAGAACAAGCTATTGAAGCAGCATCATTAGAAGATAAAGATACCCTGGATTTTTTATCGCTTTTAAATGAAATTACTAATTTGGAGTTAATAATACGTAATACGGATAATAAAGCAGAAACCTATAAAC
>JALWYP010000535.1 GCA_026992695.1 Flavobacteriaceae bacterium | reverse complement strand
CATTTGTACTATAATTTATATTATGTAAAATAGAATTTTTCGGAATGCCCTATTTATAGCTAATGAAATGATAAAGTAATTAAACGTGGATTTTTGAATAAAAAAACACCCTACCAATGATAGTTGGTAAAGTGTTTATAAATGGTTGTTTGTTGTTTTTCTAAATTCCTATAACCATTTTAAAAAATAATCCATCATTTCTTCTTTAAAGTCGTAATGCATTCTAATATAATCTCTCATATCATCACGTAAGGTGTTTTGTTCGTTTTGCAATCTTCCGTCAATGTTTTCATTTAAATCGGCTTTATTAATGCTACTCATTTTTGCTTTGATGCGATGCAATAATTTAGATATAGCAGCTTTTTCAAGCATAATTCTGTTTTGAAACTGTTCTAATGGTTTTAAAGCTCTGGGATTATATTCTCTGGCTGCAATTTCTTCCAACTTCTCTTCAAAAGTATCCATCTCGTTAAAATGAAATCGCAATTCGCGTTTCCAAGTTTCTAAATTAAATTTTAGGTCGCTTAGGTACAATACTTTAGTCTGCATAATATAAAGTTTTTATTTATTAGTGAATTGTTTAATGATTTCGTCTTGTATATTCTTTTGTACGGCTTGAAAACCGTTAAAACTCGAATTAAATGTTGCTCTACCTTGTGTTAAAGATCGCAATGAAGTAGAATAACCATATAATTCGGCTTGTGGTACTAAACATCGCAATACTTGATTTTTATTTTCGCTGTCTATTCCCAGAATCACAGCTCGTCTTGACTGTAAATCGGTCATTACTGAACCTACCATTTCTTCAGGAACACGTACTTCTAGTTCTTGAACGGGTTCCAATAGTTTAGGATTGGCATTTAAAAAGGCTTCCTTAAAAGCATGCGCTCCTGCAATTTTAAAGGAGATATCGTTAGAATCTACCGAGTGCATCTTTCCGTCATACACCATAACTCGTACATCTCGTGCATAGGAGCCTGTTAAAGGTCCTTCTTCCATTACTTCCAAAATACCTTTCATAATAGATGGTAAATAGCGTTGGTCTATCACGCCTCCTACGATACAATTATAGAAAACCAACTTTCCTCCCCATGATAAATCTACTTCTTCTTTTCCTCGTAAGCTAAAGCCTTCCGGTTCGGGCATTCCTTCAGACCAAGGTTCTATTTTAAGATGTACTTCTCCAAATTGTCCTGCACCACCCGACTGCTTTTTATGGCGATAGGTAGCATTTGCTGCACGTTGTATAGTTTCGCGATAAGCAATTTTGGGTTGTTCAAAACGTGCTTTTATTCCAAATTCATGTTCCAATGCCCATTTTACGGTAGCCAAATGCAATTCTCCTTGAAAACCTACTAATAGTTGTTTTAACTCGGTTGAATATTCAATAACTACGGTTGGATCTTGGCTATGAATTTTTTTAAGTGCATCGCTCAACTTTTCATCATCATTTTTATCCTCGGCAAAAATAGCTTTTTTAATTCGAGGATTAGGATACTGTATGGGTTTTACAGTTATAGGATTACTAGGATGATACAATGTATCATTTGTTTCGGTATATTTAAGTTTTAATGTAGCACCTATATCTCCTACGGTGAGTTTTTGAACCGACTCTCGCTTTTTCCCATCCATAATATAAAGCTGGTTAATAATCTCCGTTTTTTCGGTACGAGAATTTTCCAACTTATCATTAATAGATACCTCTCCGGATTTAACCTTAAAAAAGGTGATTTGTCCCAAGTTGGGTTGGTGTTCGGTCTTAAAGACAAACAAAGCTGTGGGTGCATCCTTTTCACGTTTAATTGTTTCTCCTTCAACACTTTGTTCGGGTTTTAAATCGTTTGCCGCCGGAGCTACATTATCTATAAAACCCATTAATCTACCGCTTCCCATATCGTTAAGTGCCGACATACAAAAAACCGGAAATAACTCGTGGTTGAGCATTCCGGCTTTAATACCTTGACGCATTTCATCCTCGTTGAGGGTGCCTTTATCAAAATACAACTCCAAGAGTGCCTCATCGTTTTCGGCGGCTTTTTCTACCAATTCGTTGTGTAATTTATCGGCAAGTTCTTTTTGATCTTCCGGAATGGGTAATTTTTCAGGCTTCCCTCCTTCGGGACTAAATTTGTACATTTTCATTTTTAATACATCAATGATGCATTGTGCGCCGTCTACAACCAACGGATATTGAATTTTTACAGCATTGTTTCCTATAAAATCTACAATACTAGCAAAACTGTCATCAAATTTTGCTTTGGGATGATCTATTTGGTTAATCACAAACAAAGTAGGTTTGTGGTATTTATTGATGTAATTCCAAATAATTTCTGTTCCTACTTCTACTCCGTGTTGTGCATTAATAACTGTTACAATAGTATCTGAAACACGAATAGACGAAATAATTTCGCCAATAAAATCATCGAGCCCCGGTGTGTCTATAATATTAATTTTGTAATTGCGCCATTCGGTATGAAGCGGTGTAGCAAAGATAGAAGATTGTCTTTCTTGTTCTATTTCGCGGTAATCAGAAACCGTATTCTTAGCCTCTATAGTTCCTCTCCTATTCAATAAACCTGCTTCAAAGAGCATGGTTTCTGCCAAGGTGGTTTTACCGCTGTTATGCGCCCCTACAAAGGCTACATTTTTAATATGTGTATCATCATATACCTTCATAATTTTAAATTTTAATTCTGTCTGCAGACAGATTGGTTTTGAGAGAATAAAGCTAACATAAAGCCCTATATTAAAATATGATTTATGTTAGTTTTAAAGCCTTGTAATTTCAAAAAACTAACAATCAAATTTTTAACTATCTAAAAATACAAATATTTTTTTAATGTGCATTATTTTCTACTTATAATTTGGGAAAAATATAGCTTACATTTGCAATACTCATTTAATATAAAAAATTTATGATAACATTATACCACAATCCGAGATGCAGC
>JALWYP010000534.1 GCA_026992695.1 Flavobacteriaceae bacterium | reverse complement strand
TACCGATTCTTGTAACATACGTTTTTCATTACGCAAAATAACTTCTGGAGCTTTTATCTCTACTAATCTTTTTAAACGATTGTTTCGAATGATTACTCTTCGGTATAAATCATTTAAATCGGATGTGGCAAAACGACCACCATCTAATGGCACTAACGGACGGAGTTCGGGTGGAATCACCGGAACCACTTTCATTATCATCCACTCGGGCTTGTTCTCCCTATTTTTATTTGCTTCTCGTAATGCTTCAACAACTTGAAGACGTTTTAACGCTTCTGTTTTACGTTGTTTAGAAGTTTCATTATTAGCTTTATGACGTAGCTCAAAAGATAGCTCATCTAGATCTATTCGTCTTAATAATTCTATCAAACATTCAGCTCCCATTTTAGCAATAAACTTATTGGGGTCGCTATCATCCAGATACATATTTTCTTGCGGAAGGGTATCAAGAATGTTTAAATATTCTTCTTCTGTTAAGAAGTCCATTTTTTGCAATGGTTCTCCTTCTTCATTTTTAGCAATTCCGGGTTGTATCACTACGTATCTTTCGTAGTAAATAATCATATCCAATTTTTTGGAAGGTAGTCCTAATAGGTATCCTATTTTATTAGGAAGGCTACGAAAGTACCAAATATGTGCTACGGGTACTACCAAATTAATATGCCCTACTCGATCTCGTCTAACTTTCTTCTCAGTTACTTCTACTCCACAACGGTCACAAACGATTCCTTTATAACGAATACGTTTGTATTTTCCACAGGCACACTCATAGTCTTTTATAGGACCAAATATACGCTCACAAAACAATCCGTCACGTTCTGGTTTATGAGTACGATAGTTAATGGTTTCGGGTTTAAGCACTTCACCTCGAGATTCTGCTAGGATTGACTCCGGAGAGGCTAAACCAATTGAAATTTTACTAAATTTCTTAACTGTGTGTTCTTTATTTCTTCTTGCCATAATACTTATTATGCTTTGTTATGTTTTTTTGAAGTAGTATCTACTTCTGTTTTCGTTTAAAAACGAAATATTTTCCCGCCATAATTAAAAATTTAGATAGCGAGAAATTTTTACTCTTCTAACCTAATGTCTAATCCAAGACCTTTTAATTCGTGCATTAACACGTTAAAAGATTCGGGTAAACCGGGTTGTGGCATAGGTTCGCCTTTTACAATAGACTCGTATGTTTTGGCTCTTCCTATTACATCATCAGATTTTACTGTTAAAATTTCGCGTAGTGTACTTGAAGCACCATATGCTTCAAGTGCCCAAACTTCCATTTCTCCAAATCGTTGACCTCCAAACTGTGCTTTACCACCTAAAGGTTGTTGTGTAATAAGTGAGTAAGGACCTATTGAACGTGCGTGCATTTTATCATCAATCATATGCCCAAGTTTAATCATATAAATAACACCTACTGTTGCGGGTTGATCAAAACGTTGACCTGTTCCTCCGTCATAAAGATAGGTATGCCCAAATCTTGGGATTCCTGCTTCATCTGTAAGCGCATTTATTTGGTCTAGTGTTGCTCCATCAAAAATAGGAGTTGCAAACTTACGTCCTAGGTTTTGTCCTGCCCAACCTAAAACGGTTTCGTAAATCTGACCAATGTTCATACGAGAAGGTACTCCTAATGGGTTAAGTACGATATCTACAGGTGTTCCGTCTTCTAAGAAAGGCATATCTTCTTGACGTACAATACGTGCAACAATACCTTTATTACCGTGACGTCCCGCCATTTTGTCTCCAACCTTAAGTTTACGTTTTTTAGCTACGTAAACTTTTGCAAGTTTTAATATACCTGAAGGCAATTCGTCTCCAACAGAAATAGTAAATTTCTCACGTCTTAGGTTTCCTTGTAAATCGTTTTCTTTGATTTTGTAGTTGTGCATCAACTCTTTTACCAGTTTGTTGGTTTCTTTATCTGTTGTCCAAGTTCCACCGGTAAGGTGAGAATAATCATCTACTGCATTAAGCATCTTTAGTGTAAATTTCTTTCCTTTTGGAAATACAACTTCACCCAACTCATTGGTCACGCCTTGTGCAGTTTTACCTCCTACAATGGCAAAAAGTTTTTCGATAAGAACCTCACGAAGTTTATCAAATTTAGCATCGTATTCTATTTCAAGAGCAGCTATGTCTTCTTTATCTTGTGCTCTTTTTCGCTTGTCTTTAACCGAACGAGCAAATAATTTTTTGTTAATTATAACACCTCGCAATGATGGAGATGCTTTTAAAGAGGCATCTTTTACATCACCGGCTTTATCTCCAAATATGGCACGGAGTAATTTTTCTTCGGGTGTTGGATCACTTTCACCTTTTGGTGTAATCTTTCCAATTAAAATATCCCCCGGTTTAACTTCGGCACCTACACGTATCATTCCGTTTTCATCTAAATCTTTAGTAGCTTCTTCAGAAACGTTTGGAATATCGTTAGTAAGTTCTTCATTACCTAATTTGGTGTCACGAACTTCTAGAGAGTATTCATCGATATGGATAGACGTAAAGATATCCTCACGAACAACTTTTTCAGAAATTACAATTGCATCCTCAAAGTTATATCCTTTCCAAGGCATAAAGGCTACCTTCATATTTCTTCCTAGTGCCAACTCACCTTTTTCGGTGGCATAACCTTGACAAAGTACTTGTCCTTTTGATACCTTATCTCCTTTTTTAACAATAGGTTTTAGGTTAATGGATGTACTTTGATTGGTTTTTCTAAATTTAATAAGATTATAGGTTTTGGTATCTCCGTCAAAACTTACTAATTGTTCTTCTTTAGTGCGATAGTATTTGATTCTTATCTGATTTGCATCAACATATTCAACAATACCATCACCTTCTGCATTTATTAATACTCTAGAATCTTTTGCTACTTGACGCTCTAATCCGGTTCCTACAATAGGAGACTCAGCAACCATAAGTGGAACTGCTTGACGCATCATATTAGA
>JALWYP010000533.1 GCA_026992695.1 Flavobacteriaceae bacterium | reverse complement strand
CTCTACGAGATATGCCAACTATTAATGAGCGTAGTTATTCTACTAAAGAATTGAAGATAATTCAAAACAATCTTCGAAATAATGAAAAAGTAAATGCCAATGCGCTACCAATTACCGGAGTAGATCCGATAAGACAAACTACTAATGGCGGGATTTTTAGTTATGCATTAGAACAAAATTTTGATGGTTTAGGTTCTGGTGAATCGGGTGGTTTTACCCCTCCAGATCCAACAGGAGCTGTTGGACCTAACCATTATGTTGCAGCAGCAAATGTTGCAATTAAAATATTTGATAAAACAGGAACCTTGCTTGCCGGTCCTACAAGTTTAGGAACTTTTTTAGGCTCAGGAAACAACAGTGGAGACCCTATTGTGATGTATGACCAATTAGCAGATAGATACTTCGTTAGTCAATTTGGGGCAGCACAAAATTCATTAGTTTTAGGTGTTTCTGAAACCAATGACCCTACAGGTTCTTATTTTGTATATACCTTTGTACTTGATGCTTTTCCCGATTATCCGCATTATTCTATTTGGCATGACGGTTATTATTTTACCGCTAATAAATTTAGTGGAAATACGGTTTATGGAATTGAAAGAGATGTTATACTTGCCGGAGGAGCAAACCCTAAAATTGTAGGTTTTAACCCTCCAGGAATTATACCAAATAATAATACTGTTTTTAGTCCTGAGTTTGCTAATTTAACAGGTACTGTATATCCCGCAAATACACCCGCTTATCTTACGTATTTACAAGATGATGGATGGGCAGGAGTAACTTTTGATCATTTAAAAGTTTGGGAAGTTGATATCGATTGGGCAAATACTGCTAATTCAACTATCTCTGCACCACTTGAACTTCCGTTAGATCCTTTTGATTCTGTTTTTGCACCTTTTGGAGCAGGAGATTTAAATCAACCCGGAACTAGTCAAAAAATTGATATGCTAGGCGGTGTTATTTCGTATGCAGCAAATTATCGAAGTTTTGGAGACCACAACTCTTGGGTTATAACCTTTAACGTAGATGTGGATGGTAATGATACCTCCGGTGTACGATGGATAGAATTGCGTAATGACAATGCAAACCCTTGGAGTGTTTTTCAAGAAGGCACGTATGCACCAGCAGATGGTAACAGCCGTTTTATGGGTAGTGCAGCTATGGATGCAGCCGGTAACATAGGTATGGCTTTTAATATTGGTAGTGCTACATTACCTGCCGGAATACGATATACTGGACGTTTTGATGGAGATCCTCTTGGACAAATGACTGTTGCTGAAACTACTATTATAGATGGAATCGGAGTACAAACATTTTCCAATAGATTTGGAGATTACTCTCACTTAACCATGGATCCCGATAATTTTACATTTTGGCATACAGCCGAATATTTTCCTTCAACAAATAATTGGACTACTCGAATTGCATCGTTTACATTATCCGGTGGGTTTGCTAAAGATGTAGGTGTAAACGCAATAAACACCCCAAACAACGGATTGTTAACCAATGCTGAAACAGTAGAAATTAGTATTCGTAATTTTGGTTCTGATCCACAAACAAATATCCCGGTTGAACTAAGAGTAGATGGAACCTTAGTAGCCTCTGAAACTTTTTTAGGAACTATAAACCCTTATCAGGCGGCTACTTATACATTTACACAAACAGTAGATTTATCTACAGTAGGACAAGTATACCAACTAGAAGCAAAAACCGCTTTAGCCGGTGATGAGTTTACTCCTAACGATCCTTATACAAAAGATGTTAGTCATTTATACTCAAATGATTTAGGTGTTACGGTTATAACAAACCCTATTCCTAATACTTCTTTAGGACTCGAAACGGTTACTGTTGTGATACGAAATTATGGAGTCGTATCACAATCTAATTTTAATGTTCAATATTCAATTAACGGTTCAACTCCAGTAATAGAAATGGTAGCAGGTCCTCTTAACCAAGAAGAAGAAATGAGTTTTAGTTTCACACAGCAAGCTGATTTTACAAATGAAGGGACATATTTATTGGTAGCAAAAACAAATTTAGGTACAGATCAAGATACAAGTAATGACGAAACCTCATTAAATATTATAGTAAATTGTCAACCAAGTGCAATTTCAGGATGTAATTTAGATGGAATTAAAAGATTTGTTTTAAATACAATTGACGTAGATGATGGAGGTGCTGGATGTAATACTGAACCTTCTGGGAGTCCTCAAGGTTATGCAAATAGAACCGATTTATCGACTGAGTTAAGTAACCTTTCTGGTGATAACGTGTATGTTTTACAAGCGCAACAAAATTGGTCATCCAATACAAATCCTCCGTTTACTCCTGGAGATGAAGGGTTTGCTGTGTGGATAGATTTTGATGACAGTGGTTCATTTGATCCGGATGAACTACTTATAGATAGTGCATTTCAAACCTCTGAAATTTTAGAAGATTTTACGTTGACTATACCAATTGGAGCACCATTAGGTACACATATACTAAGAGCAAAAGCAATAGATATAACTGGGACTGATATATTAACGGACCCTTGTCAAGATTTTGCTTATGGAGAAGTTCAAGATTATTCGGTAGTTATTGTTGGAGCATTAGGTGCAGATGAATTTGCTATTTCAAATTCAGACCTAATAATTTCTACAACAGACAGTAAATTATTTGATGTAAAATTACTTTCTCAATATGATGGAAATGTTTATGTTGGTGTGTATAATGTGTTAGGGCAACAAATTGGTTTTAGACTACTCTCTAAACAAGATGGTGCTTTCACTTTAAAATTAGATATGAGTGCTGCTGCTAGTGGAATGTATATCTTAAAAGTAGGAGGTCAAAATACTACTTCATTTCAAGTAGGTAGAATAATAGTTAAATAGTATAATTTATTATATATAAAAAAAGAGGCTGTCTAAAAAGGCAGTCTCTTTTTTTTATGTATTAATTTTGAATAAAGCGTTATAT
>JALWYP010000532.1 GCA_026992695.1 Flavobacteriaceae bacterium | reverse complement strand
TCTAACCGGGAAGCGTTCTCTACCTTCTACCGTGGTGGTTAATTGTTTTCCTCCTACTGCCACCGAAAGTTGCATTTGCATGTCTTTAATGGTTAAACCGTATCGAGACATAGCTTCTCTATTTAGTTTAATTTCTAAATAGGGTTTTCCTACTACTCTATCTGCAAAAACAGTAGATGCATTAACGCTTGGAACTTCTTTTAAGATATTTTCTAGCTCAAAGCCTACTTTTTCTATAGTTTCTAATGTAGGTCCAAATACTTTTATTCCCATAGGTGCTCGCATACCTGTTGATAACATTATCAATCGTGTTTGTATGGGTTGCAACTTAGGTGCTGAAGTAAGACCGGGAAATTTGGAGTGTTTTACAATTTCTTTCCAAATATCATCGGGTTTTTTAATATGAGGACGCCATTGTCTAAAATACTCACCATCTTCGTCTTCTATAAGTTGATCTATTGTTATTTTTCTAAACTCATCTTCGTTATATTTATAGGTGCTTCCGTCTTTTAATTCAAAAGCATCATCATTGTTTACTTTAAATCGTATACGTCTTCCGTCTTTGTCTAAAATAAATTCGGGAATGTAATTAATTGTGTTTTCATACATCGAAGTAGGTGCAGGGTCTAAAGCCGAGTTTACACGTCCCCATTTTCCTACCGAAATATCGATTTCAGGGATCGAGTTCATATGTCTGTCTATCGCGGCAATAATTTCCATATTTTCGGTAATACCGGAATGGGGCATTGTGGTAGGCATTAATAAAAAGGAACCCTCATCGAGTGCAGGCATAAACTCTTTTCCTAATCCGGGAAATGAGCTATCCAGCTTTTTCCAAACCACATTGTTTTTGGAGAAATCGGGCATAAAATTGAATATTTTTCCAAAACCTAGCCATATTGTCATTCCAAAAAACACAACAATGATAGGAATGGTAAGGAATTTCCATTTATTATTTAAACACCACATTAAAATGGGTTTGTAAAAATGAACAATGGTCATTAAAAAGCCCAAAACAACACCTATTACAATAATTACAAATATAAAATTAACCAGTACCGAGTTGGAAGCTCCAAGAGGCATCCACTCAACGGTTAAGAAATAAACAACTACCAAAATAGAAATGATGATGTTTATAAAATTCGCTCTTTCTTTTGTGTATGGTAGCTTAATTTTATTGTTAAAGAACGATTTTTCAGGTACTTGAGTGAGTAAATTATTTACTCCAAAAGCTACAAGTGCTAATGCTATTAAAC
This sequence comes from Flavobacteriaceae bacterium, assembly GCA_026992695.1. GTDB lineage: Bacteria > Bacteroidota > Bacteroidia > Flavobacteriales > Flavobacteriaceae > Marifrigoribacter. The sequence continues at coordinate 1,707 of JALWYP010000532.1, read as the reverse complement.
TACCATAACTAACCATAAATACAATTCCGAAGCCTATTAAAAGGGCATTAAAAATTCGGGAAGTACGTTTTTTATCGAACCGAATAGAAAATAACAAATGTGCCAATGCCGGGATAAACATAATTCCTATAAATAAGGAAGAAACCAATGCAAATGTTTTTGTAAATGCTAAGGGTCTAAACAACTTCCCTTCAGATGCTTGCATAGCAAAAACGGGTAAGAAACTCACAACAGTGGTTGCCAAGGCTGTTATAATTGCCGAGGCTACTTCGGTGGTTGAAACATAGATTATTTCTAACAAACGTTTTCCTTTTGCACCTTGGTTTTCGGGCATTTCGAGATGCCTGACTATATTTTCTGTAAATACAATACCAACATCAACCATTACACCAATAGCAATTGCTATACCCGATAGTGCTACAATATTGGCATCGATGCTAAAGAATTTCATTAATATAAAAGTCATTAACACACCTATTGGTAATAAACTGGATATTAAAACGGATGCCCGTAGATTAAATACCAATATAAGTACTACCAAAATACTGATTAATATCTCATGCGAGAGCGATGATTCCAGTGTTCCCAGTGTTTCTTGAATTAATCCGGAACGGTCATAAAACGGAACAATAGTAATTTTTGAAACAGTCCCGTCTGCCAATGTTTTTTGGGGTAATCCCGGTGCTACTTCCTCTATTTTCTTTTTTAAATTTTGAATTACTTCTTGCGGATTGGCTCCATAACGGGCTACCACTACTCCTCCAACGGCTTCTACACCACTTTTATCAAGTCCACCTCTTCGGGTTGCCGGACCAAATTGAATTTTAGCTACTTGTTTTAATAAAATAGGCACATTATTTTTAACAGAAACAACGCTTTCTTCCAGGTCTTTTAAACTTTTAATGTAACCCAGTCCGCGTACTAAATACTCAGCTCTATTAAACTCAATGGTACGCGCTCCTATATCTAGATTGCTATTTTTAACAGCGTTCATTATCATTGTGATATTCACGTTATTAGCTTTCATAGCATCGGGATCAATATCTATTTGATATTCTTTTAAAAATCCACCTATTGAAGCTACTTCCGATACACCTTTTGTAGCGGTTAAATAATAGCGAACATAAAAATCTTGTATGGTTCTAAGTTCTTGCGGATCCCAGCCACCTGTAGGTTTTCCGGTTTTGGGATTGCGTCCTTCTAATGTGTACCAATACACCTGTCCCAAAGCGGTAGCATCGGGTCCTAATGCCGGTGTAACCTCTGCCGGAACCGTACCGGGAGGCAACGAATTAAGTTTTTCGAGAATCCGAGTTCTACTCCAATAAAAATCTACATCATCGTCAAAAATGATATAAATACTGGATAATCCGAAAATAGAATTACTCCTAATGGTTTTTACACCGGGAATACCCAATAAGGCAGTGGTTAACGGATACGTGATTTGATCCTCAATATCTTGAGGCGATTGTCCCATCCATTCGGTAAAGACAATTTGTTGGTTTTCACCAATATCCGGTATGGCATCTACCGGAACAGGGTTTCGCTCGATTAAAGAAGTTTCCCAGTTAAAAGGAGCTGTAACATAACCGCCAATTATAAAAGCAATGAGCAGAATAAATGTGATTAGCTTGTTTTCTAAAAAGTAACGAATGATTTTGTTAAGCATATTATTTTAATTTGATTTTGTAAGTAAGTAATTAATTC
>JALWYP010000531.1 GCA_026992695.1 Flavobacteriaceae bacterium | reverse complement strand
ATATTTATATGTACAAAAGTAAAGGTGGAAACATTGGTGTAGTTATTGGTAAAAACGCTATTTTTATGATAGACGATCAATTTGCTGATAATATTGAAGATGCAGTAAAAGACATTAAGCGCATTAGTAAAAATCCTATAAAATTTTTAGTAAACACCCATATGCACGGCGACCATACCGGAGGAAACACCTATTTGGCTAAAAAAGGTGTTACTATTTTTTCGCAAGAAAACGTTCGCACCGGTTTAGAAAAAATGATGCGAAACAGAAAGAATGAAACTAAAAAAACCGATACTAAAAAAGGTAAAAATACCAAGAATGAGAGAAACGAAGTTACCAAAGCTCCAAGAATCACACTTCCGCAAGTTACCTTTAAAGAAGATTTAACCTTCTATTTTGATAACGAAACAATTATAATAAAACACATACACAATGCCCATACAGATGGAGATGCCATTGTTTATTTTCCGAAAAGCAATGTAATACACACCGGCGATATTTTATTTAATAACTTATACCCGTTTATCGATATAGAAAATGGCGGGAGCGTGGAAGGTGTTATTACCGCCTTAAAAGATATTTCGATGCTGGCAAACGAAGACACTAAAATTATTCCGGGACATGGCGATTTAGCCACCTTACAAGATCTAAATAATAGTATGTATATGCTTACTTTTATTTATAATAGAGTAATGATGTATTACCGCCAAAATAAATCGCTTGAAGAAATTCAAGCTATGAATCTTACCCAAAAACACGACGATAAATATACTTGGAAATTTATAGACGGTAAAAAAATGGTAAAAATGGTTTATGACGATATAAAAAAACAATACGGACCTGTAGATACCCGTACAATGGAACAACGCCTGCAAGACAAACTAAAAGAAGCTCAAAAAGGAAAGAAAAAAGGCAACTAAAAATCTTTATACCAATTAAACAAATCAGTTCTTATTCCCAGATTTAACCACGTGGTTTTTTCTTTAAAAACAGTTTCGGTATTTGTTTGGGGGTTCAGGTTTCGGTAAATTAGACTTCCGTAAATTTTCAAGTTTGTTGAAGGATTTAAAATATAACCTGCATTTAGTTCCAAATGCAAAAAGTCGGCGGTATTTCCTTGTGCTAACTCATTTCCGTTATCAAACGGTCTGTCGTATTCGCTAGTATAAATATTCCCACCATAAGCGAAGGAATCTTCTTCGGTATTAAAATCAAAGCCTCTTTTTGCTACTATTACTTTTAAGTCTGAAAAAATTCGGTTTTTGTTATATCGTGCAATTGCAATAAATTCAGAAAAATTGGCTCCCAAAGTGTGTGCAAGAGGTTGGTTATTATTCCCGTAATTTAACACTACCGTATTATGCGAATAAGTATAGGGTCTTACTCGGTTGTATTCCATTTGAAGGGTAAGCCCTTCAACTGCAAAAGCTCGGTAATATTTAGCACCTAACTGGTAACCTATTTTGTTTTTATAACTTCCTTTTCCGCCAAAAATATCGGAAGAAGAAAATTCATCTATTAATAATTGTCCGTATGCATTAATGCGATCCGTAAATTTATATTTGGAAGTTATTCCTATAAGTGCGTTTCCGCCTCGCGATCCGGTTGAAAACTCAATGGCTCTAAAGAAAATAATGGGATTTAAGTAATTAAAATCAAATCCTCTGTTGTTATCGTTTTCCCAAATTACACTTTCAAACAAACCAATATTTAATCGTTTGGTTACATTATAGCTTAAATAATGGTTTGCAATAAACTTGGTTCTAAACGAGCCGCCATCGGTTACTTCGGGACGTACATCGCGAAGCGACATCCAAGTATTAGTATATTTTATTTTCCAAAAAGTAGTATTAACTCTTAAATATGGATAGGCGCTACTATTGTCGCTCATTAGTAACGAACGATAGCCGTCTCCTATAAAATTTTTACCGTGACCTAATTGAAAATTAACCTTTTTAGAAGGCGAGTAAGACACATAACCTGTTGCTCTTGGATAATCGTACGAATCGGTTTTAAATTCTTTGGCGATGCCCATTGCAGGGATAATTGCCGGATTTCCTCCATCGGGTTTTATGCTTTCGGCATAGCGATTATAATAACCGGCAAACCGCCCTTGACTTTCATAAACGACTGCGAAAAAATTGAATTTTTTACCCAATCCGCCCTGTACATATACCAAACGGGTGTTGTTATAGGTGTTTATATCCTCGTCAAAATCTTTTCCAACTTGTAAATCTACTCCCGGGTCTATTGTAATCCAATAATCTTTTCCGGTAAAAGCCACCATATGCTCATTCCAGAATTTTCTTCCTAACCAACTGGTAACATCTTTATGTAAGGAAGCTCTTTTTTCAGAAAAATTATAATATTTATTTACTTCTGAAAAAAGATATGGTTTTTGTGAAGTGTGATTGTTAAAACCTATTTTATTTATAGCTTCGTCAAAACGGTTATATTGCTCAAATGATAACGGAATGTTAAGTACACTTTCAAATTCTTGATTTTTGTAGGGTTCTTTTATAATTGCATCGTATTCGCTTGTTAAATCTATGTTTTGTTTGGTTTCTTCAATTAAAACCGTGTTTTGTGATAACGGAATTTTTATGGTAAGTGTAAACTGTGCATAATGTGGTTTTGCATTAAATGTTGCAGGTTTTATTTTTGGTAATAAGTTAAAAACTCGTTTGGTTTCTTCTTTTAACTCATCGTAAATAGCATCTACATAAACCACTTTAAAAATACCTTCTTTATCAACCTCAAAAAGTACTTGTACATTTCCTTTATAATTTTCTTGATTTACAATTTCGGGAACTTTAAAGTTTTTTAAAATAGAATTCTGTAACGTACTATTAAAGCAGTTGGGAAGGTTACTGATTTCTAATTCACTACATTCCGAAAAAACAGGATATTTTTCTAATTCTTGGGCAAAAAGAGCTAGCTGAAATACAAGCAATAGCGATATAATAA
>JALWYP010000530.1 GCA_026992695.1 Flavobacteriaceae bacterium | reverse complement strand
TTCTATAACAGAAAACAAATTTGAACGTCTTAACTTTAACGTAAAATTTTAAAAAACTTAAAATGAAAACCTTTAAAACACTTTTATTTGCATTAACTATCGTAGCTTTTGTACCGGTTTCTGCACAAACAGCCGATGAAATCATTGATAATTATTTTGAAAATATTGGAGGAAAAGATAATTGGGAGAAAGTTGAAGCCATTAAATCTGTCGGCGAAATTAATTATGGCGGAATGATGCTTCCCATTGAACAATTGAGAACCAAATCGGGAAAACAATTAACAACAGCCGTTGTACAAGGACAAACTTTTTATCAAGAAGTTTTTGACGGTGAAACCCTATGGGGAACCAATCAAATAACTATGGCTGCCGAAAAAAGTGATGCAGAAACGACTGAAAACTTTAAAAATGATTTAAACGATTTTCCCAGCCCTTTTTTAAACTATAAAGAAAAAGGCTATACGCTCGAATTACTAGGAAAAGAAACGGTTGATGGCACCGAAACCTATAAAATTAAACTTGTAAAAGAACCCATTACCGTTGATGGTCAAAAAGTGGATGATGTAGAATTTTATTATTTCGATACTGAGAATTTTGTTCCAATAGTTATGGAAAAAGAACTCATGTCAGGTCAAGGAAAAGGGATGGTAATACAAGTAAAATTTAGTGATTATGAAGAAGTTGACGGGCTTTATTTTGCTTTTTCAATTAATCAAGGGGTTAAAGATATGCCCTCAAATGGTATGGGTGGAATTACCTTAACAGAAATTACTATAAATCCTGAAATTGATGATACTGTTTTTAAATTTCCTGAAAACAAAACCACAACAGACGATAAAAAATAAATGACTTTTTTAAAATCCCCGTTCCGCAAAGAGCGGGGATTTTTATTTCCTTAATAAAGGAATCATCCTCTTCTAATTTAAAACCAATCAAAAATGAAAAAATTAATCCAACTGGCACTTTGTATGATGCTATTTCCGATAGTCTCTCAAGGTCAAGAAATCGTTTTAAAAGGAAAACAACTTTTTGGAGATATTACAGCTAGACACATAGGTCCTGCCGGTATGAGCGGACGTATTACAGATATTGAAGCACACCCAACTAATTCTAAAATACTTTATATTGGAGCTGCAGGTGGCGGTGTCTGGAAATCTAATGATGCAGGTGCTACATTTAATCCTATTTTTGATGATCATATCCAATCTATTGGAGTCGTAACACTAGACCCTAAAGACCCCGACAATACTATTTGGGTAGGTACAGGAGAAATATGGACACGTAATTCGGTTTCGGTTGGAGATGGCATCTACAAATCTACAGACGGCGGAAGCAACTGGAAAAAAATGGGATTGGAAAATTCCGAGCGAATTGCCTCTATTGTAATAGACCCTAAAAATTCCAACACTATTTATGTAGGTGTTTTAGGAACATTATGGAGTGATAGTGAAGACCGAGGCGTTTACAAAACAACAGATGGTGGAAAAACTTGGAATAAAATATTATACATAAACCCTTCAACGGGTGCTACAGACGTTATCATAGACCCTAACAACCCAAATGTATTATATGCGTCAATGTGGGAGTTTAGACGTACGCCGTGGAACTTTAACTCAGGTGGAGAAAATAGTGCTATTTATAAATCTACAGACGCAGGAAAAACTTGGAATAAAATAACCAATGGGTTACCAACCGGAAAATTAGGACGCATTGGTCTTGCACTCGCTCCTAGTAATACAAACCTACTCTATGCCGTTATTGAAACCGGAAAAAAAGAAACCAACGGACTTTGGAAATCTGCTAATGCCGGAAAAACTTGGGAACATTTAAATAGCGATTTCGGGCTTACCGTAAGACCTTTTTATTTCTCACGAATTGTAGTAGATCCTAAAAATCCCGATATCATTGTAAAAGGAGGATTAAGTGGTTCTATAAGTAAAGACGGTGGAAAAACGTTTAAATCGTTAGGTTACATGCACAGCGACATTCACGACATTAGTTTTGACGTAAAAAATTCAGATATTTTGTACTGCGCTACCGATGGAGGATTTTATCGATCTTGGGATGGAGGTAACACCTTTGAAATTTGTGAAAATTTACCGCTTTCTCAATTTTATCACATTAGTGTAGATGACGCCGAACCCTACAATGTATATGGTGGTTTACAAGATAACGGAAGCTGGTATGGTCCTTCTTCTTCATCTGGAGGAATCACCGCAGGCGAATGGAAAGAAGTTGGCTATGGCGATGGCTTTAGAGTATTAAAGCACCCAACCAAAAACATTATTTATTCTGAAATGCAAGGAGCCAATGCCGTATGGCGATTTGATGTAAAAAACAAAAGAGTACGCACCATACAACCACTTCGCCGAAAAGGAGACCCCAAACTTCGTTTTAATTGGAATGCTCCTATGGCAGTAAGTATTCACCAACCGGACAGATTTTATATGGGAAGCCAGTTTCTCCATAAATCGGAAGATATGGGTGAAACTTGGACAATTATTTCACCCGATTTAACAACCAATGATAAAACCAAACAAAATCAAGTAGAATCTGGAGGGTTATCCCGCGATAATAGTGGAGCAGAAAATTATACTACTATTTTTACAATTGCCGAATCTCCACTTGACGAAAAAGTAATTTGGGTTGGCACAGATGATGGTAATGTTCAAGTTACTCGTGACGGAGGTAAAACTTGGGACAATGTAACAGTTAATCTTACCGGAATCCCTTCCGGAACTTGGGTGTACCATATTGAAGCCAGCGTACACGGGAAAGGAACTGCCTATGCTGTTTTTGACGGACATACAAAAGGAGACAGAAAACCCTACGCTTTAAAAACCACCGATTATGGAAAAACTTGGAAGAATATCATTTCACCGGATGTAAAAGACTTTGCAAGAAACATTCAAGAAGATTATAAAAATGAAAATTTACTCTTCTTAGGAACCGAGCAAGGATTATACA
>JALWYP010000529.1 GCA_026992695.1 Flavobacteriaceae bacterium | reverse complement strand
ATTAAAAGACAAACCGTTTATAAAAAACGCTTTGAGGAATTAATTGCTAAACAACAAGAGAAGGAAAAAAGTAACACTCTTAACTCAAGTGATGAACCAAAAGGCCAAGAAGTTGGATTTTCGTTAGCTATAATTCAACAAATACTTGATAGTTTAAAGCTGTTTGAATTAAATAAAGAGTTCCTTGAACCAGATATTTCTTTGTCGGGATTAGCAAAGAAAATAGGAAGCAATACCACGTATTTATCCAAGGTTATTAATCTTGAAAAAGGGACTAATTTTTCCGGTTACATCAATAATTTAAGAGTAGATTACGCTATAAATGAAATAACAAAAAATCCCATTTTTAGAAAATATACCATTAAAGCAATTGCGTGGGAGGTAGGTTTTAACAATGCCAGTTCTTTCTCTAAAGCATTTTATAAAAAACATGGTATTTACCCTTCGTTTTTTATTAAACAATTAACATCTAAAAATTAATCTTTAAGTAATTTAAGGGCTTCATCTACTTTAGAAACCGGCATTTTACAAGCATTGTTTACACAAATGTAAATTAAGGTTTCGCCGTCTACATATCGTTGTTCGAGTAGAGGAATAGATTGCTCGGTTGTACTTCCGGCAATTAACTTGTTTGGGAGATAGTGGGTGTTTATTTCACCAACTTTTAAAACGGCATCGTTACCCACAACCACCACTTCATAGAAATTATCTTGATAGTTAGACAACAAATCCAACCAATTTGAATAACCACTAGGATAGGTTTCTACTTCGGGAAGCACATTGTGTAACATTTGTTGAGCGATGGTATCGTAATTGCGTTCGTCAAAATGATGTGAAAGAACAAAAAGGTTTTTTGCCATTATTGAATTTGAAGATGGAATTACATTATCTCTATATTCAATAGTTCTTGTAACTAATTTTACATCTTTCTTTGATGTAAAATAAAACATGTGTTTCTCATTATCGAAGAAATTTTCAATCGCATAGTCCGACAATTTTTTTGCTTTCGTTATCCATTGTGCATCAAGTGTTACTTCGTATAATGAGACAAACGCTTCGATTACAGTAGCATAATCTTCTAAATAGCCGTTAATGCTACTTTTTCCGTCTTTGTAGTTGTGAAATAATGTTCCGTTATTTTGCAGTTGTTTAGTAGCTATAAATACTGCGTTTTTTAAAGCAGTATTTAGGTATTCTTTATTCCTAAAAGTTTTATACGCATCTACGTAACCTTTTAACATAAGTGCATTCCAAGATGTAAGTGTTTTATCGTCTAACCTTGGACGTGTGCGTTTTTCGCGATAGTTTAATAGAATTTCTTTCCATTTTTTCTTTTTAGAACGAAGATCTTTAATTGAGACCCCTTCCTTTTCAGAAATTTCTTCATCACTTTTTGTTCTAATTAAAACATACTTATCACCTTCCCATTTTCCGTAGTCGTTAATGTTGTAATATTCAGAAAATAATTTGAAATCGTTTCCTACCAATGACTCTAATTCCTCTTTGGTGAAAACATAATAAGCACCTTCCTCAAGGTGTCCTTCTTTAGTCATACTATCTGCATCAAGAGACGAATAAAAAGCACCTTCATCGTTAGTCATTTCACGTGCAACAAAATTTAAGGTTTCTCTTACCACTTCTTCATATAATGGGTTTTTAGTTACTTGGTATGCGTGGCTGTAAAGGCTAACCAATTGGGCGTTATCATATAACATTTTTTCAAAATGAGGGATGTGCCAATTTGTATCGGTGCTATATCTGGAAAACCCACCACCAACTTGATCGTATAAACCGCCATAAGCCATTTTGTCTAGGGTTATAAATACTTGGTCTTTTATCTCTTCGTCGTTCTGCTGAATGCTATACCTCAGTAAATACTCCCAATTATTAGGCATCATAAATTTTGGAGCTCGGTTGTAACCACCAAAAGCTTTGCTAAAGCTTTTTTTCCATTTTTTAATGCCATTTTGGATAGGGAAAGAAGAAAAATCTTTTTCGGAAGTATTAAATTTCACCAAATCCATACTCTTTATTCCTTCTTCTAGTTTATTTGCGTAATCATAGAGTTTTTCAGGTTCGGTTTCGTATATTTTTTGCATTTGCTCCAATGCTTTTATCCATTGATCTTTTTTAAAATAAGTACCGCCAAAAACGGGTCTTCCATCAGGTAAGGCAACTACATTTAGAGGCCACCCGGCACTACCGGTCATAAGTTGAACTGCGTTTATATAAACTTGGTCAATGTCGGGTCGTTCTTCTCTATCTACTTTAACAGGAATAAAATGTTTATTCATTACGGCTGCTACGGTTGTATCTTCAAAACTTTCGTGTTCCATCACGTGGCACCAATGGCAGGCAGCATAACCAATACTTATAATAAGTAATTTTTTTTCTTTCTTAGCTTCCTCAAGTGTTTCATCATTCCACGCTCTCCAATTAACAGGATTATGAGCATGTTGTAGCAAATAGGGACTCGATTCATTTATTAGTGCATTGGTGTATTTATATTTTTTCACAGGTTCTTTTTTTTGAGAATTACAAGAAGACAAAATCACTAGAGATAGAAGAAAAGAAATGATAATTCGCATAATGGGTTAAAAATAATTAAAAAAACAAAAATACGCTTTTTGAAAATACAAAAAGCGTATAAAATAAAATGTGTTAAAAGATCAATTACTTTACTTCGAAAGTAATTTTCACATTTACTCTAAATTCTTTAACATCATCACCATCCACAACGGCACTTTGTTCTTGAACATACACAGAACGAATATTTTTTAAACTCTTTGCTGCATGTTTTACAGCTTTTCTAGTTGCATCTTCCCAACTCTTATCAGAGTTAGACATAATTTCTATAACTTTAAGTACAGACATAATATTTGGTTTTAAAATTTGTGCAACTAAGATACAATTTTACTTTGTAATAAAGCAAGAATACAGATTATAATTTTTTTTAAAATAGTGTTGTTCGA
>JALWYP010000528.1 GCA_026992695.1 Flavobacteriaceae bacterium | reverse complement strand
ATTGTAGACAAGGTAGGACCGGTTTGAGCTTGATTAGGGAGTTTGGTTATTTTAAAAGTTCCGTCTCCTTGATTTTCGGCATATACGGTATAAAAATCGTGAACTTGTAATTTATAGGCTTCTTTTAGTTTGTCTTCACCGTAAATATCTTTCATATCCAAGTGGGCAAATTGCTTGTAAGTTTGAATTTTATCCAGCAGAAACGGGTTTTGTTCTGAGCTGCATTCTTTTCCTCTCACAGGCACCAATCTGCCGTCGTTTATTTTGCTAAGAGCCACATCAAAGCTACCATTTTGGTCAAAATCTTTTGCGTAGATAAATAATGGTTTTTCTTTAGAAGGGTGAAACTTATTGTTGTTTCCTAAGTTTCCTAACACATAATCTTGGTCGCCGTCGCCATCAAAATCGGCAGCGGTAATACTAAACCACCAACCTTCTTTGTTTTTAAAGGAAGTATTTTCGGCTACAGAAAAATGCCCGTTTTGGTTGCTAAAAAGGGTAGGTTTCATCCATTCTCCAACCACTAAGAGATCCAAGTCTCCATCGTTATCGTAGTCGGTAAAATTAGCATCGGATACCATTCCTATTTTATCTAAATTTTGATTGCTTGGGGTTGCATTTTTAAAAGTTCCGTTTTCATTATTAAGTAAATAGGATTGCGGAGGTAAGGGATATTTACCCGGCACTACATTACCACCTATAAAAATATCTAAGTCGCCGTCTTTATCGTAATCGCCTATAGCAATAGCTTTGGTAGATGTAAGCATTTTAGGTAAGGCATAGGATTTGTAGGTAAAGTTTCCTTTCCCGTCGTTAAAATAGATTCGGTCTTGTAGCAATGGCGAATCTTCTTTTAGGTTGTATCCGGCACTTGCAACAAATAGGTCTAAATCGCCATCTCCGTCTGCATCAAAAAAATGTGCATAGGCATCTTCATATTTGGCGTGTTTTTTCCAAAGCGAAGTATTAGAGGCGGTAAACGTTCCGTTTTTATTTTGTATATAAAGTGCAGCCGTAGCATCTTGTGCATTCCCAACAAAGAAGTCATCAAGTCCGTCTTTGTTTACATCACCAATGGCAATACGTGTACCTTTAGTAGATTGCTTTTGCGGCAGGAGCAATTGCAGAGAAAAATCATTAAAGGTATTTTCTTTATGTGTGTAGTTTATTCCTAAGTCTGAGGGGTTAAGGGATGTTTTTTTATTTTTTATACGTTGTATAGCCAAGGGTTCATTAGTTGCCGAATCATACGAAACGGTTAATCGTTGGTTGGCTTTCACATTGTTTAGGCTTGTGGTTTTACCGTCGTTCCATTGTACAATTACCTTATCTACTTGTGAAACATCGCCTAACCCAAAATGAAGTATGGGACTTACGGAGGATTCGTATCCTCTGGAAAGGTATAATTGCTGGAGTTGTTGATTGTTTTTATTAATTACATAAACTTTTGAACCAATAGCAAAAGAGTTGTTTTTAGAGCCACTTAATTTTATTTGTAAATAGTTTTTAGTGCTATTATTTTTATAAATTCCGGCTTTGTCAGCTACATTGTTTGTTATTAAATCTAAATCGCCGTCGTTGTCTAAATCGGCGTAAGCTGCGCCGTGAGAAAAACCAGGATCTTCGAATCCCCAATCTTTTATTTTTTTACTAAAAGTTAAATCGCCGTTGTTTTTGAAAATATAATTATTCAATTTTTGAGAAGGCATCAGAGATTCTAATTTTTCGAGCGTAATAGATTCACCTCTTGCACTTCTTTGTTTAATATTATTTTTAAAGTCTCTATTTCCAACATCTTTAAGAATCCCGTTTGAGATAAACAAATCTTTTAGTCCATCATTATCATAATCTGCAAATAAGGGGCTCCAAGACCAATCTGTTTTTGTGATGCCTGCGAGTTGTCCAATTTCTTGAAAGGTTCCGTTTCCTGTATTCAGTTGTAACATATTTACCATATAGGCGTGATGGTAGCCTACTTTTACCATTTCATTAAACCCTTTGGTACTCATTGATGCCATATTTTCTTTAGACCGAGCATAATTTTCGGCAAGCATATCAAGTGTGATTAAATCCGGATATAAATCGTTGTTAATATCGGCAAAATCACTTCCCATACTGTTAAAAGAAATATGTTTGGTTTTTTTTAGGGTTTCATTTTTAAAAGTTCCGTTTTTTTGGTTGATATAAATAATATCCGGCTCCAGATAATCATTAGATACATAAATATCTTCCCAACCATCGTTATTTATATCGGTAATGGCAACTCCCAATCCCCAAGCTTTGTTATAAATACCGGCTTCGCCTGTTACTTTTGTAAATATGTCCCCGTCGTTTCTATAGAGTTGGTCGCTAGTTATTTCTTCGATCTGACTTTGAATTTTTCCACTAATTTTTGTGTTGTTATGAAAATCATACCGATAGTTAAGTACATAAAGGTCTAAGTCACCGTCTTTATCGTAATCAAAAGGAAAAACTTGGGTGGTATAACCGGGATCGTCTAATCCCCATTTTTTTGCTTCATCTTTAAAGGTTCCGTCTTTTTGGTTGATGTACAATTTATTTCTTCTCCCTTCGTCACTTTTTAACGAACCGGCACGTGATAGATAAATATCTAGCCAGCCGTCATTATTGATATCGAGCATGGTAGCTCCGGTATCAAAACCTTGTCCGTTATCTGTTTTAGAAATAACTGAAATATCTTCAAATTGAAAATCACCTTTGTTTTTATATAGTTTATTTTTTCCGAAGTTTGAAACAAAATAAATATCTTCCAATCCGTCATTATCTATGTCACCTACGGCTACACCCGCACCTGAATATACGGGGGGATAATTGATAAAGTTAAACGAAACGGTTTGTTTTATACTATTGTTAAAATGGATGTTGGATTGAGAAGAAGGAATTTTGGTAAATAACTTTTGGTTTGTGGAATTTGCTTTTCCTTGTGTTGGGTTTTTATTATCTGAACAAGAA
>JALWYP010000527.1 GCA_026992695.1 Flavobacteriaceae bacterium | reverse complement strand
ATGTATAAGTGGTATTCTTTTCTGAAGATTTCTAAGTAACCGTTATTTGAGCTTGCGATTTTACTAAATGGGTTGCAAACTATAACGATACAATCCCTTCTACTTTAGATACTTCTTTGTATCTGTTTATAACATCGTCCGGGTCTTTCATGGTAACCATTATACTAACACTTGTGTATTTTCCTTTTGAAGAATCTCTCGTGCTAATAATTGCGTTTGTATCATCAAAAGCTTGTTCTATTTCAGCAAATTTTTCTAAATCTGCAGGAATAATGAACTTAAATAAGTATTTAGTAGGCCACGTATGCACCTCTTCTAACTGACTTTTTAATTTTTTGTAAAATTCTTCAGGATTTTTCTTTTCGTTTACCATAATAATTGTATTAACTAACACAAAGATACGTATAGTTTTATATTATCGTCACTAAAAGTTTTATGAAATATAAAAAACAAAGTTTTAGTAATTACATTAAAGTGTAAATGGTTCATAAAAATTCTATCAATTAAAAAAAATTACGTTATTTGTATAAAAATTCTGAATGCCTAAAAAAATTGTTATTACCGGTGGACCTGGCTCAGGCAAAACAACATTAATTAATACCTTGCAAAAACAAGGTTTTTCCTGTTTGCCCGAAATTTCTAGACAAATTACGCTAGAAGCACAACAACAAGGTATTGAGCAGTTATTTTTAGAAGATCCTATTCTTTTCAGCACAAAACTTCTTGAAGGAAGATTGGCACAGTATAACGATGCTAAAAACCACCTCCCTCCTTTTTTGTTTTTTGACAGGGGATTACCCGATGTTACTGCCTATATGAACTTTTTTAACACCTCATATCCTCAGTATTTTTCTAAAACCTGTAAAGAAAACAAATACGATGCTGTTTTTATTTTACCTCCTTGGAAAGAAATTTACAAACAAGACAATGAACGCTACGAAACATTTGAAGAAGCTGTAAAAATTCATGATTATTTACTTAAAGAATATAATAAATATAATTATGAAGTTTTTGATGTTGCACCGGGAACTGTAGAAGAACGTATTCATTATATTATTACTAAACTCAATGAATTGTTTTGACAAATGCCAAACACATTCTTGAAAAATATTGGGGTTACACCCATTTTAAACCTTTACAAGAAGAAATTATTTCATCTGTATTGGCTGGAAATGACACAGTTGCATTGTTACCCACTGGTGGCGGAAAATCGGTTTGTTTTCAAATACCAGCTTTATTGCAAGAAGGAGTTTGTATTGTAATTTCGCCCCTCGTGGCACTCATGACCGATCAAGTTTCGGCATTAAAAAACAAAGGAATAAAAGCATTGGCATTAACCGGTGGCATGTCTTTTAAAGAGCTTTCTAACAATTTGGATAATGCTCTTTATGGCAATTATAAATTTTTATACCTTTCGCCGGAGCGACTTACTCAAGAAATTGTACAAAATAGCATCAAGCAGATGAATGTTTCGCTTTTTGCCATAGATGAAGCACATTGCATTTCGCAGTGGGGAAACGATTTTAGACCTGCCTATAAAAACATTAAAATACTAAGAGATTTAAAACCTTTTGTGCCTTACATTGCCTTAACAGCAACTGCTACTCCCGAAGTATTACAAGACACAATTATACAATTAGAGCTGGAAAATCCAAAGGTTTTTAAACAATCTTTTGCAAGAGAAAACTTAGCTTATAAAGTAGTGCCGATTGATGATAAACTACATTATATAAAGCAGCGATTAAAAAAAACAGCCAATTCCGCTATTGTTTATGTTAGAAGCAGAAAACTATCTGTAGAAACAGCACAACATCTAAATAAATTAAATTGCAAAGCCACTTTTTATCATGGAGGGCTAAGCACCGAAGAAAAAAACGAAAAATTGAAAAACTGGTTGTCCGCTAAAATCCCGATTATGGTCGCCACCAACGCCTTTGGGATGGGGATAGACAAACCCAATGTACGCCATGTTTTTCATATACAGTTGCCCGAAAGCCTAGAGCATTATTTTCAAGAAGCAGGTAGAGCAGGCAGAGATGGCGTTTATGCAGAAGCAACGATACTCTTTAACAAGTATGACATTTTTTTGGTAGAAAAACAATTTGTAAAAAATCTGGCATCCCCTTCCGATTTAAAAATGATATACCGAAAATTAACTACGTATTTTCAA
Source organism: Flavobacteriaceae bacterium (assembly GCA_026992695.1). Classification (GTDB taxonomy): domain Bacteria; phylum Bacteroidota; class Bacteroidia; order Flavobacteriales; family Flavobacteriaceae; genus Marifrigoribacter. Next base: position 806 of record JALWYP010000527.1, on the reverse strand, counting down.
ATACCTTATGGTGAAGGCGAATTTACCAAGCACAATTTTAACTTTTCGGAATTTTGCAAAACCTATAATCTTAATTTTTTACTTACCTATAATGCGCTAACAAGTTTAGACAGATTGGGGATTATTCAGCTAAATAAACAATTTGGGAGAAAATCGGTTATTCAATTCCTTGTTTCGTCTAACAAATTATTGAGTTATTTTAAACAAAATCCATCCCTATCTTTAATAGGAAAAACGATTTTAAGAATTTATGGTGGTATTTTTGAAATTCCAACTGCCATAAACATCGAATTAATTGCAACAAAAACCCAACAACCCACTTCTAAGGTAATTCAGGTCTTACAAAAGCTGGAAGCATCTAAAATTATAAGTTTAAAATTATACAATACCGATGCTACCGTTACATTTTTATGTCCGCGAGAAGATGATAAAACCATTAATCGTGTTGCCAAAGAAGTAACCCGATTAAATCAAATAAAAGAGAAAGAAGTAGCGTCAGTAATTAAATATGTCACTAATAACGAAGTTTGTAAAAGCATTCAATTATTACATTATTTTGGCGAAAAAAACACAAAAAAGTGTGGTATTTGTAGTGTTTGTGCAAAAGACAAAACCATACCAAGTAAAGAAGAAGTAAAACTTATTTCAAGCAAAATACTTTTGCTATTAGAAGAAAAAGAATTTTCGTCGAAAGAATTGTGCGAAAAAATTACCTTTGCAGATGAAAAAATACTATTTGTAATTCGTCTTCTGCTCGATTCAAAAAAAATAATTTTAAATTTTAAAACTCAATATTTATCAAATTA
>JALWYP010000526.1 GCA_026992695.1 Flavobacteriaceae bacterium | reverse complement strand
TTCGAAATCGTATCGAATTCTTCAATTGTAAAAGAACATTTCAAAAAAGCTTCAGTCCAAGTTTTTTTATTATTTAAGGGTCCTGCTTGAATCAAATTAAAGGTTTCTGTGGTCTTGTGATTTATTTCCGAAATAATTTTTTGCGAAGTTTCCCCTTTCCATAACGACTCGTTTAGCAATAAAACACCTTCCTTTTTTAAAACTCGGCAACTTTCTTTTATTGTTTTGATAAACGCATCAAACCCTTGTATTGCCAAAACAGATTCGCAGAAAACAACATCAAAAAAATTATTTTCAAAAGGTAAATTCTCTGCTTTACCAACCCTAAATGTAGCGTTTTGCAAACCAACATAATTTTTCCTTTTTCGTGCGGTATCAATCATTTCTTTTGAAGCATCTATTCCAAAATAGGTTACATTTTTGTTATTTAAAATAATAGCTGCCGTATGTCCGGTGCCACAGCCTATTTCTAATATTTTTTCAACATTTTCAGGAATTTTTTCCAACAAAATTTCGGTTCCTTTTTCTCCTAAAGGATGCTGGTTGTTTCTGCCTGTTTTTGCTATGTATTTTAAAAAATCCACCCTGTATAACAATACGGTTTAATAATGCGGGTTAAATATACTCTTTATTGACTATTAAATATATTTTCTTTCGCAATTTGATTGAATTTAATTCAAAACTAAATCTATTATCTTATTTTTGCCTTAGTTTGAAAAACAAGATACTTCTATACAATCCAAAAGCGGTTTTTTTTGATATGCCCTTAGCATTACTTGCTATTGGTTCTGCTCTTGGCAATACTAAATACGAAGTCATTATTGTAGATGGTAGAATAGACGACTCTCCCATAGAAACACTCAAAAAACACCTCCCCGAAGCCATCTGTTTTGGCGTTACCGTACTTACCGGAAGCCCCATTAAAGACGCTCTGGAAAAAACGAATGCAATAAAACAACTACAACCCGATTTGCCAGTTGTTTGGGGCGGTTGGCATCCGTCACTTTTTCCTACCCAAACTCTCGAAGACGAAAGAAACATAGATATTACCGTACAAGGTCAAGGCGAACAAACTTTTAAAGAATTGGTCGATGCCTTTTCAAACAAAAGTTCGATTGAAAACATAAAAGGTATTTGTTACCGCAATGCTGAAAATAAAATTGTAAAAAACCCGCCCCGCACCATCACGGCAATGGATGCTTTTGCCAACGTAAATTATGACTTGATTGATGTTGAAAAATATTTTGAAAAAAAAGGACAACGGCAATTGGATTATATTTCCTCCACAGGTTGCTATTTTAGATGTTCTTTTTGTGCAGACCCTTTTGTTTATAACCGAAAATGGACTGCCATTTCGCCCGAAATTATGGTGAATAAATTAAAAGAGTTACATAAAAAATACGAATTTACAGACCTCAACCTACAAGATGAAACCTATTTTACCTACAGAGATAGGGTTATTGAAATTGCCGGTAAAATAATTGAAAAAAACCTCACTTTTTCGTGGGCAGCTACAATGCGTGCCGACCAAGGCGCTAGAATGACTAAAGAAGATTTTGAAAAATGCAAAAAATCTGGATTGCGAAGATTGCTCATTGGTGTTGAAAGCGGCTCACAAGAAATGATGGATTGGCTTAAAAAGGACATAAAATTGCCTCAAGTTTATCGTTGTGCAGCTATATGTAAAGAGCTGGGTATTTCGGTTATTTTTCCTTTTATTGTCGGATTTCCCAATGAAAGTAAAAAAAGCATCGAAGCCACCGTAAGGGTTGCTAAAAAATTAAATGCAATGCATCCGGATTTTTCAACACCTATTTTTTATTTTAAACCCTATCCGGGAACAAAAATTACGCTCGATGCAGAAAAAACAGGATTTCAATTGCCCAAAAACACCCAAGAATGGTCTCATTTTGATTATGTGGGCAGCAAAGGACCTTGGGTGAGTGATAAAAAATATGCTTTTTTTGAAAAATTTAAGTTTTATCTGAAACTTGCTTACACAAAACAAAATCCGGTTCTTTTTCCTTTTCAACTAGTTTCCAGATTGCGATGCAAGTATCATTTTTATAGCTTCTCTATTGAAAAAAAATTGGCTTCGGTATTTTTTAAGGAACAAGAACTTTCATAAGTTTTTTATCCTTTATGGTTACCATTTAACCAAAACCTTGAACCTGATTTTGTTATCCTGCAAGGTCTTCGAGACCTTGTAGGTATAGTGTTTAAAAAACACAACTTAAATAATTTTAACACCTACAAGGTTTGTAAAACCTTGTAGGTGTTTGTTACGATTTAAACCTTGAAACTCTTACAGGAGCAGATTTAAAGTTTTTTAACATATAATAGCCACATAAAAGGCGAATCTTTTTTCTGAAACATTTTAGACACAATACTATTTTTTGGTTTGTAAAGAACTTTAAATTCCTTTAATAAGGCAACCGAATGATGAAAATAATAATCGCTCATTTGTGGTACACCCATTTTTTGATAATACCCTTTGGTACGTTGCTTAGCTGCTTCTATTTCTGAAAGTTTATAAAACGGGCTGTCTATGATATGAATTTCGCCCTTGGGTTTTAAAAATGTTTCTAGCTGTTGTATTAGTTCTTCAAAATCTTCAAAATATTGCACACAGGCATTTAACGTGATTAGGGTAAATTTTTCTTGAAATTCTTCTTTAATTTCAAATAAATTCCCGTAATAAAAAGTAAGGTTTTCTTTATTAAAAACCCTGTTGGCTTGTTCTAATTCTAATGGATTTATATCCAAGCCAAAAACCGTATTGCTTTCAGAAATTTCTGCTATTATATGTGTAAACCAGCCATTGCCGCAACCTAAATCTAAAACGGTTTGTGTTGTGGTTTTTTTAGCGAAATACCGTAAAAAACGATTCGCCGATTTTTTTCGTAATTGCCATTCGTTATAAAGTGTGTGTTCTTTAGAAATATTGGGTAATTGTTGTACTTGAAAATCTGACAATACTCTGT
>JALWYP010000525.1 GCA_026992695.1 Flavobacteriaceae bacterium | reverse complement strand
AACTCACCCTGTTTATTAGAACCTGCAAAAAGAGCAGCACTAGCTACAAAATTCAATAAAGACCCCAACGCACCTGCCAAGCAAATAGGAAAGATAATTTATAAGTTTAGTTTGTCAAACTAAGTTTTCATATATTTTTTTACCTTTATAAAAAAATATACAGCTATGAATTTCCTTAAATTATTCAGTTTGAGTGTGCTTACAGTCTTAATAGGGTGTACCCATTCTTCCAAAAAAGATACAACTTCAATTCATTATCCAAACGATTTTATGTTTATGCAACGTGCCTATCCAACAGGTACTATTAAAACTGATGCCTATTCTAAAGCAATTCAATGGAAGAAGCAACAAACCAATCGGTCTGTAAACATAACTACGTGGGAGTTTGTAGGTCCTGTAAATGTGGGTGGGCGTATCACCGATATTGAAATCCCCATAGACCAACCCACCACTTATTATGTAGGAGCTGCTTCAGGAGGAATTTTTAAAACTACCAATGCGGGCAATTCTTGGACACCTATTTTTGATGAACAAGAAATGCTTTCTATTGGCGATATAGAAATTTCTAAAAACAACTCCAATTTTATCTATGTTGGCACCGGAGAAGTAAATGCTGGTGGAGGTTCGCTTGCTTATGATGGCAATGGAGTTTATAAAAGCACAGACGGGGGTCTTACTTGGCAAGCAAAAGGGCTTCCCGCTGTTGGAAGCATTGGTAAAATAGTAATAGACCCAAATGATGATAATACGGTTTTTGTAGGTGCAATGGGTCCGCTTTTTAGAAAAGACACCAATCGAGGTGTTTACAAATCTACAGACGGCGGTAGCACTTGGCAGCAAAAATTATTTGTGAGTGATTCTACAGGAATTATAGATATGGCAATTCATCCTACCAATTCAAATATTGTTTATGCTGCTAGTTGGGAACGCATTAGAAGACCTAATAATAGACAATACGGAGGAGAAACTTCTCGAATATATCGTTCGCAAGATGGCGGAAATAATTGGAATGAACTTACCAACGGACTTCCTTCAAACGGAAACGATAAAGGAAGGATAAGCATCGATATTTCGCAATCTAATCCCAATGTGCTTTATGCCTTTTATAGCGATAAAATTGGCAATGTACAAGGTACTTATAAAACAACCAACGGAGGAAATAGCTGGACGCAAGTAAATTCCATTAATGGCGGTACTTCTTATCACTGGTGGTTTGGCGGTATATTTGTAGACCCAAGTAATGAAAATATAATTTACAACGCCGGATTTGATATGCAAAAGTCTACAGATGGCGGACAAAATTGGACATCTACTTTTACAAATGTACACGTAGACCAACACGCCGTTGCTTTTAGCCCTTCGGTATCCGGAGAGGTATTAGTTGGTAATGATGGGGGTTTTTACAAAAGTAGTAATAACGGAGTTACTTGGGTAAAAGATAATACCTTACCAATTACACAGTTTTACAGAATGTATGTAGATTTTCAGAACACCAATAAAATTTATGGCGGCGCTCAAGATAATAATACCCAACGAACCCAAACAGGAAGTAGTACCGATTGGCAAGCCATTTATGGCGGCGATGGTTTTCAGCCTTTAGTAGACCCTACCAACACCAATGTAATTTATGCCGAATACCAACGAGGAAATTTTGCAAAGTCAACCAATAATGGTAGTTCTTTTACAATTGCTATGACCGGAATTTCACCTTCCGACAGGAAAAATTGGGACACACCCGTTACTTTTGACCCTAACAACTCCCAAACCTTATATTATGGAGCCAACAGAGTATATAAAACAACCAATGCTGCTGGAAATTGGGTTGCTATTAGCCCCGATTTAACCAACGGACCTTATACCGGTAATTTAACCTATGGTACCATAACAAGCATCGATGTTTCACCATTTAACAGCAGTATTATTTATGCCGGTACCGATGATGGAAATGTTTGGGTAACCCAAAACGGAGGTGCTAATTGGACTCATATTTCAGCATCGCTTCCCAATCGTTGGGTAACTAAAGTTTTGGCTTCTGGTGAAGATGAAAATACAGTTTATGTTACTTTTTCTGGGTATCGTTATGGTGAAGGTTTGGGACATGTTTTTAAAAGCACTAACAACGGAACAAACTGGGCAGATATTTCGGGAAACATCCCCGATATTCCTATAAATGATATATTGCAAGACGGCTTTGGTAATTTATTTCTAGGTACCGATATTGGCGTTCTGGCTTCAAACGATGAAGGAGTAAATTGGCAACCTTTGGGTGAGAATATGCCTTCGGTAGTAGTAACCGATATGTTTATTCACCAATCTTCAGAATATCTTTATGTGGCTACTTTTGGACGTTCTATCTATAAAATAGACCTCGCAAATGATGTTTTAAATACTTCAGAAAATGAAACGCTTAATCAAATTAAATTGTTTCCCAATCCTGCTTCAGAAAAGGTAACTATTTTAATTCCCGAAGGCTTAAATAGTGGAAATATTACTATTTTTGACACCTTAGGAAGAAGTGTTTTTCAGAAGAATTTTACAACGAGTGAATCCATAAATATTCCGTTAAACGGAATAGAAAAAGGAACTTATTTTGTTACTATTTCTTCCGAAAAAGGAAAAATTTCTAAAAAATTATTGGTGCGTTAAAAAAGTAAAAAACTAAATTTTAAAAATTATAAATTACAAAGAAACATTACAATGGATGTATGAGCAACTCCCTATGTATCAACGCATAGGGAAAGCAGCCTATAAAGTAGATTTGTCTAATACTCAAAAACTTGTCAAGCATCTTGGCGAACCGCAAAGAAAGTTTAAATCCATACACGTTGCCGGAACCAATGGCAAGGGTTCTACCAGCCATATTTTGGCTTCGGTTTTGCAAGAATCGGGTTACAAAGTAGGGCTTTATACCTCGCCGCATCTTAAAGATTATCGAGAACGAATTAAAATTAACGGAAAACCCATTTCGAAAAAATATGTTTCGAGTTTTATCACGCAACACAAACCTTTTTTTAAAGCGAACCACTTGTCTTTTTTTGAAATGACCGTAGGTTTGGCTTTCGATTATTTCAGAGAAGAAAAAGTAGATATCGCTATTATTGAAGTAGGACTTGGCGGAAGATTAGACAGTACCAATGTTATCATTCCCGAGGTTTCGGTAATTACCAATATCGGATTAGATCACACCCGATTTTTAGGTAATACAATTAAAGAAATAGCGTTTGAAAAAGCAGGAATCATTAAACCGAAGATATCGGTGGTAATTGGTGAAACCACTCCCGAAACAAAACCGGTTTTCATTAAAAAAGCAATTAATGAAAAAAGCCCTATTGTTTTTGTTGATAATGAAAAACCATCGAATTTTAAAACCGATTTGCTTGGTACCTATCAACAAAAAAATGTAAAAACAGCGATAACAGTTTTTAAAGTTTTACAAGATAAAGGTTGGAAAATATCTGAAGAAAATATAAAAAACGGATTGCGAAAAGTGGTTAAAAACACCGGATTACAAGGAAGATGGCATATATTAAAAAAACACCCTAAAATTATTTGCGATACGGCACATAATCCCCACGGATTAATACCGGTGATGCAACAATTACAGAGCGAAAAATACAAGCAATTACACATAGTCCTAGGAGTGGTAAACGATAAAAATTTAGAAACCATCCTGCCTTTGTTCCCAAAAAATGCCAATTATTATTTTTGTAAACCCGATATTGTAAGAGGATTATCGGCAAAAGTTTTAAAAAATGAAGCCAAAAAATTTGGCTTACAGGGTAACGATTACACTTCTGTAAAAAAAGCCTATCAAGCTGCTTTACAACAAGCAAATAACGAAGATGTAATTTATATAGGAGGTAGCACCTTTGTAGTAGCCGAAGTTTTGTAATTTTTTTTAACGAATAGTTTGTGAAGAATAAAAACTAACTTATATTTGCATCCGCTAACAGCGAGGGCGCATAGCTCAGTTGGTTCAGAGCACTTGGTTTACACCCAAGGGGTCGGGGGTTCGAATCCCTCTGCGCCCACCAAAATTAACTCCCAATACAATTTTGTGTTGGGAGTTTTTTATTATGGAGTATTACGTTTATATATTGTTAAACCTTCTTTGAATAACAATATGTTTCCGTTCAATTCCATAATATTAATTATTGGATTTACTATAGTTGACTTCCGATAATTTCGCTAAAGAAAATGCACCAATAGCCATTACTAAGTCTCTTACGGCAACATCTACAAAAGCCCAACTAAAAATTAAAGTCAAAGCAATTGCCACCAACCAAGCAGAAACTACATAAGCACCAATTTTTGTTTTAGTTAAAACAAGGACACCAGCAATAATTTCGATAACACCAACTATCATCATAAATGTAGTAGGTTCAAAAGGAAGCATCCCATAAAAACTTTCAGAAATATATTGAGACCAATCTGTTAAAATGTTGGTGAATTTATCTAATCCTGCAACGATTGGCACCAACCCAAAAGTGAGCTTTAAAATGTTTTTTACTAATTGTACATTTGAATTCATAATTAATTTTTTAATTGTTTTAAAATTTGTTACCCCCTTTTGATTGCAGATTTAAAAAAAGGATACAAAATTTTGTATCTTTTTTTAAATTATATTATCTAAAGTAAAAGACTAATAAAAATGGAAGCAATAAACATCAATGATTTTAACCATCATAAAATAAAAGAGGGGGAAGTCATAAAACGTATTTTAAGTGGAGAAAAAGAACTTTATGAAATATTAGTAAGACGTAATAATCAAAAATTATATCGAGTAATTAGAAGCTATCTAAAAGATGAGGCAGAAATTGAAGATATAATGCAAGACAGCTATATTAAGGCTTTTACCAAATTACATCAATTTAAATTAGAATCTACTTTTTCTACTTGGCTTATTCGCATTGGAATAAATGAATCACTGGCTCGTCTAAAGAAAAAAGGAAAACTATATCATCTAACAGAACAATCAAATAATTTAAGTGATACACTTTTTGAAATTCCCGATAACAAACAATTAAATCCGCAGGATAAGATGATACGGAATGAAGCAAAGCAAATATTAGAAAGTGCTATTGACAGTTTAAACATTAAATACAAAACTGTTTACGTTATGAAAGAAGTGGAAGAAATGAGCTTAAAAGAAATTTCAGTTGTTTTAGGTTTAAGCGTTGCTAATGTAAAAGTCCGTCTACACAGATCAAAAGAAATGCTAAAAGAGAAGCTTTATGAAGTAGCAAATCATAAAAACATATTTGAATTTGGTTTCAATAGATGTGATAGAATCACAGAGAATGTGATGAAGTTAATATAAAATATGAAAAATATACAATAATAATATTTACCCTAAAAAAAGTTACAGCTTTGAACTTTTAAAAAAACACGAATTTCTTTATTACCCTAGACTATTTAAAAGAAACCTTTAGCTAAAGTATTCATATGAATAAAAGACAGCACTAAATTGAAACGTTATTCAAGCACAAACAAAGCAGAAATAGTTTTACTTCAAGAGCATACTAATTTGGATTTGACTTCTTAAAACAGAAAACCAAGTAGGTCTAAATGATTTTTTTCTACCAAATAAACCGTATATTTACCAAGTAAATATAAATAGCCTTTCAGGCAGTGAAAATGAAAAAACTAGAAAATTATATCACAGGAAGATGGCTTACCGGAAACGGTGAGGGTGTACCAATGTATGATGCTGTAACTGGAAAAATTATTGCGCTTTCAGACACTAAAGGGCTGGATATTGCACAAGCACTTCAATACGGAAGAGAAAAAGGAGAAACACTTCGTAAAATGACTTTCCAAGAGCGAGGAAATATGCTTAAAAAACTAGCACTGTATCTTACCAAGCGGAAAGATAAATTTTACGAACTCAGCTACCGTACCGGAGCGACAAAAGTAGATAGTTGGATAGACATAGAAGGTGGCTTCGGAAATCTTTTTGCCAATGCGTCTCTTAGAAAATTGTTTCCCAATCAGCCATACCACGTAGAAGGAAATCCAATAGATCTTTCTCGTGGCGGGAAATTTATGGCACATCATATTTTAGTTCCAAAACGAGGTGTTGCTATACATATCAATGCATTTAATTTTCCCGTTTGGGGAATGTTAGAAAAATGTGCAGTAAATTGGATGGCAGGTGTTCCTGCTGTTGTAAAACCCGCAACCAACACTTCTTTTTTAACACAAGCGGTGGTTAAAGAAATTATAGAATCGGGTATTTTACCCGAAGGCAGTTTACAACTTATCGCCGGTTCGGCTCGAAGTATTTTAGATACGGTCACTTCACAAGATGTAGTTACCTTTACGGGTTCTGCTTCAGTAGGAAGAATGTTAAAAGCACATCCTCGTATTATTGAAGAATCGGTACCGTTTAATATGGAAGCAGATTCATTAAATGCTTGTGTTTTGGGTGAAGATGCAGTTCCCGGAACACCCGAATTTGATATTTTTATTAAAGAAGTACGTAAAGAAATGACAGTAAAATGTGGTCAAAAATGTACTGCTATTCGTAGAATTATTGTTCCCGAAAAATATATAGAAGACGTACAAATTGCTATTGCCAAGCAACTAGATCGAGTGACCATTGGTGATCCTAGATTAAAAGAAGTGCGAATGGGAGCTTTGGTAAGCAAAGATCAAGTTTTAGAAGTAAAAGAACGAGTTGGTGAAATCACCAAAACCGCCAAAATGGTTTATGGTAATTTAGATGAAATAAAAACCATAGGAGCTTCTGCAAAAAAAGGAGCTTTCCTATCGCCCGTTTTGCTTCGGGAAGACAAACCGTTTAAAAACACCGGAGTTCATGAAATTGAAGCCTTCGGTCCCGTAAGTACATTAATGCCGTATAAAAATTTAGAAGAAGCAGTCCAACTTTCCCACCTCGGAAAAGGCTCTTTGGTTTCATCTATTGTTACTAACAACGATACCATTGCCAAAGATTATGTAGTAGAAGCCGCTACACATCACGGTCGTATTTTAGTACTAAACAGAGAAAGTGCCCAACAAAGTACCGGACACGGTTCGCCTTTACCAACTTTGGTTCACGGAGGACCCGGAAGAGCAGGAGGAGGAGAAGAAATGGGCGGAATGCGTGGTGTAAAACACTATATGCAACGCTGTGCTATTCAAGGGTCACCCACAACACTTACCGAAGTAACTGGAATCTATCAAGCCAAAGCTGCTTATAAAGAAGCAGATAAGCATCCATTTTCATACCATTGGGAAGATATTGAAGTAGGAATGTCGATGAAAACTCATAAACGTACAGTAACCGATACCGATATCATTAATTTCTCAAATCTTACTTGGGATCATTTTTATGCCCATACCGATATTACTTCACTCGAAGGAAGTATTTTTGAAAAACGTACGGCTCACGGCTATTTTATCCTTGCCGCAGCAGCAGGATTATTTGTTTATCCTAACAAAGGACCCGTAGCAGCCAATTACGGTCTGGAAGACTGCCGTTTTATTCGACCCATTTATCATAATGATACCATATATGTACGTCTTACTTGCAAACAAAAAGTTGAAAGAGATGTAAACGGAAAAGAACATCCCAGCGGCATCGTAAAATGGTATGCCGAAATTTTTGACGCTGAAGATGAGTTAGTAGCCATTGCTACCGTTTTAACAATGGTAAAGAAAAAGCAAACTGCTTTTGTTGAAATTTCGGAAGAGGTAATTCAATCGGTTTTATCTAAACTTACTGAAAATACCAAACCAAAATGGGGAAATATGTCTTCCCAGGAAATGTTAGAACATCTAGAGTTTAGTTACAAAATTGCTTCTGGTGAAATTCAAGATTTTGAAGTGGTTACTCCTGAAAAAGTATTAGAAAAAGTACAATCAACTTTATATAATTACGAGCCAATGCCAAGAAATTATGATTTTCCTTTAGCTAAAGAAAGTACAAAATTAAAACATCCCGATTTAGATACTGCTAAAGCAAAATTACAGGAGGCAAGACAACAATACTTAGATTATTTTAAAGAAAATCCGAATGCTACAACCAAAAATGTAGTGTTTGGTAGTTTAAATAAATACGAATGGAGTTTGCTGGAGCGAAAACATTTAAACCATCATTTTAAACAATTTGGATTATTATAAAACAAATCTCTCACTGGTTTTTAAAACCTGTGAGGCTAAAAATATTTTTATTTCATGACTAAACCCTACGTAAAACAAACCTTAAATAAAGGAATCGCAACCATCGAGTTCTTTCATCCTGCTCACAACAGTTTGCCAGGAAATATTCTAGCAGAATTAGCACAAACCATTACAGATGCTGGAAACAACAAAGAAGTAAAGGTTATTATTCTTAAAAGCGGCGGCAACCGTACTTTTTGTGCCGGTGCAAGTTTTAAAGAGCTCATTAATATACAAGACGCAGAAACAGGAAAGGTTTTCTTTTCGGGTTTTGCCAATGTTATTAACGCCATGCGAAAATGCCCGAAGTTTATCATAGGAAGAATACAAGGAAAAACCGTTGGAGGCGGTGTGGGTATTGCCTCGGCAACAGATTACTGTATGGCAACAAAATATGCTTCGATTAAATTAAGCGAACTCAATGTAGGTATTGGTCCCTTTGTAGTAGGACCTGCAGTAGAACGTAAATTAGGTCTTAGCGGAATGAGCCAAATAGCCATTGATGCCAACACGTTTTATCTGGCAGAATGGGCTAAACAAAAAGGATTATATACTCACGTTTTTGAAACCGTAGAAGAATTAGATGAAGCCGTACAAAAATTTGCCGAAAATTTATGTACTTATAATCCTGAAGCCATGAAAGAAATGAAAAAAGTATTTTGGAAAGGCACCGAAGATTGGGATACTTTATTAGCTGAACGTGCAGCAATTAGCGGACGACTGGTGTTAAGCGATTTTACTAAAGAAACATTAAAACGATTTAAGTAATGTTTTCCTGCAAGGTTTTCTGCCCGAGGCAGACAAGTTAAAACCTTGTAGGTATTGAAGTAATTTATAAGGTAAGCTAAAATCTAATTTTATGGTAAAAATTAAAAATTTGCTATTTAATAAGAATGACTTTGATTTAGAAAGCAATCAAAAATCATAAATCAACAATCAAATGATTTACTCATTTAAAGGACATATACCCGTTATACACCCTAGCAGTTTTGTACATCCGTTGGCTGCCGTTACCGGCAATGTCATCATCGGTAAAAATTGCTATATTGGTCCAGGTGCAGCCATTCGTGGTGATTGGGGCGAAATTATCTTGGAAGACGGAGTTAATGTACAAGAAAATTGTACGGTACATATGTTTCCCGGAAAAACCATTGTTTTAAAAGAAGGTGCTCATGTAGGACACGGTGCCATTATTCACGGAGCAAATTTGGGTAAAAATTGCCTTATCGGAATGAATTCAGTAATTATGGATGATGCAGTAGTAGGCGATGAATGCATAGTAGGAGCAATGGCATTTGTAAAAGCCGAAATGATTATTCCCAAACGCAAATTGGTAATAGGAAATCCGGCAAAAATTAGTAAGGATGTTAGTGATGAAATGATTGCTTGGAAAACTGCCGGCACTAAACTGTATCAACAACTCCCACAAGATTGTTTTGAAAGTTTAAAAGAAGTTGAACCTTTACGAGAAATTCCCGAAAACAGACCTGTACAAGAAGATTTTTATAAAACCCTTAACGAGTTTAAAAAAAATAATTAAAATTTATCTTTAAGCATAAAATGAATAATATCTTTTTTGAATGAATAGAAAAACTAACAAACATTAGTTAACTTTGTATTCCGTTTTAGTGAATAAATAATAACATATTATGGCTAATAAAAAAGTTTCAGAATTTGTAGAAATCCGTTTACCAAAGTTAGGTGAGAGCATCTCTGAAGCAGCCATTATTACTTGGTATAAAAAGATTGGCGACTATAT
>JALWYP010000524.1 GCA_026992695.1 Flavobacteriaceae bacterium | reverse complement strand
GTTATTTGCGTTGCAATTCTGTTAGGCATAGTAGTTTATTTATATCAATTTGCTCACGCTCAATCGAATCAAGAATTTTTAAGTGAAAAACAATTATTTTTTGATTCTGAAAAAATAAAAATTGTAGATGCAAAAGGAAATGAAGGAATCATTCCCTACGATAACATTTTGTTTACTAAAGAAACCTCACACTATTGGTTACTATATATAGCTAAAACACAATTTTTTTACATTCCGAAAAGCATTTTTAACACACCCGAAGATTTTCAACTTTTTCAAAACTATTTAAACTCTTAGAATTGGCAACCATTATTCCGTTTAAAGCAGTTCGACCTACTCGCGACAAGGTAAGTTTAATAACATCTATGTCGTACGACACCTATGAACCTTCGGCGCGAGATGCCCGAATGGCAGTAAATCCGTATACTTTTTTGCATATTATCAATCCGGGATTTAAATACCACAAAGAAATTTCGGGACAGCAACGATATACGTTAGTAAAAAACCGATATTTAGAATTTAAAGAAGATCATATTTTCACACAAGATGAAAAGCCTTGTTTCTATATTTACAAAAAAATTAATCGCGATAAAGAGGAATTTACCGGAATTTTTGCAGGTACATCTGCTTGGGATTACGAAAAAGATTACATAAAAAAACACGAAGAAACGCTACATCATAAAGAAACACTCTTTAAAGAATACCTTAAAACAGTAGGGTTTAATGCTGAGCCGGTTTTACTCACCTTTAAAGATCATCCCGAACTCCTAAAAATTATAAAAAAAGTAACCAAAAAAAGACCCGAATACGAGTTTACAACTACCTACAAAGACACACACTATCTTTGGGTAGTTGACAAGGATAAACTCATAGAAAAAATTTCGGAAATTTTTAAAAAAATAAACACACTTTATATTGCAGATGGACATCACCGTTCTGCATCGTCTAATCTACTTGCCAAAGAACTTAAAGAACAAAACCCCAATCATACCGGTGATGAACCGTATAACTATTTTATGAGTTTGCTCATTCCTGAAAGCAATTTAAAAATTTTTGAGTTCAACCGGTTGGTAAAAGATTTAAACGGATTAAGTAAAGAGGAATTTCTTATTGCACTAGATCAAAATTTTAGAATAGAATCACTTGGTAAAAATTATTCTCCGGTGAGAGAAAAACATCAATTTTCTATGTATCTAGATGGCGAATTTTACCATTTATTTTTACGAAAAACCAATTACAGTATTTCCAATGCTCTTGAAGCACTTGATACACAAATTTTGTATCAAACCATCCTAAAACCCATTTTAGGAATCCACGATGCTCGAAATTGTGAAAGGCTAAATTACATTCACGGAAAGCACGACTTTGTTACCGTAACACATCAAATAGATTGTGGCAATTATGCCGTTTGCTTTAGAATGCTTCCCATAACCGTTGAAGAGCTTAAAGACGTTGCCAATCAAGGACTTAAAATGCCTCCAAAAAGCACGTACATTCAACCTAAATTATTAAGCGGTCTAACCATTTATGAGTTTTAAAAATACAAGAGAACGTCTTAGTTAAAGTAACTTTAATTAAAAAAGACTTTATCGTCTTATTATTCTTTTTTCTGAAAGATATCGCGTAATTTTGTAGTACAAAAACCCCAAAATAAGTCTTGATAAAATGCGAATCTTTTCGATAAAATGGATTGGTTTATTTCTTGTTATCCTTCCGTATATTGGATTTAGTCAAAATGAAAAACCAACAATGTCTATAGATCAATCTTTTAAAGACATTAAAATTTTACCGGACGACACAGCAAAAGTTGAAAAATTAATTATGCTATATAAGAAAAGCATAAGAGAAAGAAAAATTCGTAAAGATATACTTGAAGAAGCGTTACGAATATCTGAACAGATTTATTATATAGATGGAATTGCAAAGTGTTATAACAGAATGGGAATTCAAGCAAGATATGAAAACAACTACTCACAATCTGTAACCTATCATAAAAGAGCACTTAATTACTTTGAAAAAAGTACCGATACCTTATCTAAAATAAAATGTTTAAATAGCTTAGGCGTAACCTATAGAAAATTAAATTTAGAAAAAGATGCCTTTAAATATTATTTTCAAGCCTTAAATCTTTCAGAAAAAATTAATAACCGTAAAAGTATTGCTATTGCTTTACACGGTATTGGTAATGTATATTTAAACACCGAACAATATGACGAAGCACTGCACTACTTTAGAAAAGCCTTAGAAGTAGAAACCAATGCAAAAAACTTTAAGGGGCAAGAATATGGTCTGGCAAATATTGGAGAAGTATTTTTAAGAAAAAAACAATATGACTCAGCAAAAGTATATTTTGAAAAATCGTTTCAATTAGCAAAAAAATACCCGAAAAAAGAGGGACTTGCCATCAAGTATAACCTCTTGGCTCTTTTAGCTCAAAAAGAGGGAAAATATCAAGAATCAACTCAATTATATAAAAAAGCAATTCCGTTACTTACTAAATACAATAATCTTAGATATTTAAGTAATACACTTATTAATATTGGTATTAATCAATTGCATACCCGGCAATACAATGAAGCATACAGCAACATACGTCAAGGATTAAAAAATGCGCTTCACATTCATTCAAAAGAGAATATTACATTAGGCTATGACGCATTAACAAAATATTACACATTAACTAAAAATTTTGAAAAAGCATTACAAACCAATATTAAGGCTTCAAAATTTCACGATAGTATTGTAAATATTGAATCACAACGAAGTATTATTAGTACTCAAATAGAATATGAAACTCAAAAAAAAGATGAACAAATAAAAAAACTAGCCCAAGAAAAAGAAAAAAGTTTATCGCAAGCTCATTCAAGCTTTATTAATTTACTAATAGCCGGAAGCATAAGTCTGTCTGTGATAGTCGGACTAATTTATGTAATATTTCTTCTTAGAAAAAACAAAGAGTTGGTATTAGAAAAAAAGAATTCAGAAATAA
>JALWYP010000523.1 GCA_026992695.1 Flavobacteriaceae bacterium | reverse complement strand
TTTTCCTTCAACCGAAGAAAACATCTCAATTAATTCGGCTAATTTAAAGTGATATACTTTTTTTCCGTTAAGGGTAATAATTTCATCTCCTTTTTTTATTCCGGCTAAATATGCCGGAGAATCTTCAGTTACTTCTGCCACTATATATTTAGGTACTAAAAAGTAATTGTAAACCGTATTCATAGGAATAGAAACCGCATCATCGGGAATAGACAATTCCTCTGAAAGTAATTTTTTTTCCTCCTTTACAACCTCAACACCTTCATGTTCAATGGTTAATCCACTCATATTATAATGAAACTTGTTTTTATAATTAGCGTTTTTACGCAAAACTATTTTTTGTGAAGGATAATCTATAGTTACCGTAAATCTTTTTAAAATTTCGCCTCCAATACTTCCTTTTCTATTTACAAATAAATCTATATTTTTAAAAGCAATAGAATCCGGAAAAGCAACCGTACTGCGATGAAAGGAAAATTTTCCTAAAGAAACACTGTTTATTTTAGAACGTTTCCCGAAAATACTTCCGCTTAACCCACTTCCAAGGTAATCTTCAAAGTAATTTTTAGGATTTTCAGAAATTAAATTCCCTGTTTCAAAGAGCCATAATGCATCACTAGATCCCGAGTCCATTAAAAATAATTTTTCTTGTGCTTCATCATTAATCCGAACAGGAATATAAGGTTTGTTATTATGAAAGGTTAAAGGTAATTCTACACACTTCTTACATTTTTTATAATTAAAATATTCAGGTAAATAAAAAATAAATTTTTTTGAAGTTTATTTGATTATTACAACAAAATCCTTAAAAAAATCGTATCCTAAAATTCCGTGAATAGGGATTCCCATTCGCTTGGATAGATTTAATGTGTGATCTAAAACAACGTTTACCTTTTGGTTCCTGTTTATAGCTTTTCCTACCTCTACCGTATTGCCTGTGCTAGAATAAGCAACGATACTTTCACCGGTTCCCAAACCGCGAAGTTTAACTCTTTTAGGGTTGTTTAGTGCTAAAGAATCTACACCGGTAAGACTAAAAATAATAGTAGTGTTTACTCCTGTATCTAGCAAAAAAGTGAGTTTTACCCCGTTGACTTTTACAGGAATGATAACCAAATTATTAACCTTTTTAAACATAATTTTATCCTTAACAACTCCTCGGGGAAAAACAAATTTACCTTGTGCAAAAACTTGACTTGAAAAGAATAAATAAAGTAGTATTACAACCGATTTTAACATCTTAATGAATGAAGTTTTAAGAGTATTAATATAGCAAAAAAATATGAAATCTATATTTTCTTTATCATTGATTTATAATATTATTTTTGCAACTTTGCAACACAACAATTCAAATAAGTAAATTATGCCTATAATTTCTGAAAAGGGTAAAAAAATGCCCGAGTCACCTATTAGAAAATTGGTTCCTTATGCGGAAAAAGCAAAAAAAGAAGGAAAAAAAATATACCACCTTAACATTGGGCAACCCGACATAAAATCACCAGAAGTTGCAATGGATGCCGTTGCACATCACCACATAAAGACACTAGCTTATAGCCGTTCTGAAGGCTCTGAACAGTACCGTAACAAACTAGCTGATTATTATAAAAAAAACAACATAAATGTAACCGGAGACGATATAATTGTAACAACCGGTGGTAGTGAAGCACTGCTTTTTGCTATGGGAAGCATTGCCGATTATGGCGATGAAATTATTATCCCCGAACCTTTTTATGCCAATTATAACGGATTTGCAACCGCCAGCGGTGTTAAAATTGTTCCGGTAATTTCTAAAATTGAAGATAATTTTGCACTCCCTCCTATTGAAGAATTTGAAAAATTAATTACATCAAAAACGAAAGCTATTTTAATTTGCAATCCCGGAAACCCAACCGGATATCTTTACTCAAAAGAAGAAATTAAAAAACTTGCCAACATCGTTAAAAAACACGACCTGTTTTTGGTAGCAGACGAAGTTTACAGAGAGTTTGTTTACGATGGAGATAAACATTATTCGGTTTTGGAAGACGAAACGTTAGCAGATTATGCCATTATCATCGATTCGGTATCTAAAAGGTACAGTATGTGTGGTGCTCGAATAGGATGTTTGGTTTCAAAAAACAAAGAAATTATTAAAACGGCACTAAAATTTGCCCAAGCAAGATTAAGTCCGCCCACTTTTGCTCAAATTGCCGGCGAAGCTGCTCTTGCAACCCCACAAAGTTATTTTAACGAAGTTATTACCGAATACCAAGAGAGAAGAAATACACTCGTTGCACAGCTAAAACAAATACCTAACGTACAAGTAGGAAAACCCAAAGGTGCTTTTTATTGCATAGCACAACTTCCTGTTAAAGACAGCGATGATTTTGCGCAATGGATGCTGGAAGAATTTGACCTAAACAGCGAAACCGTTATGGTTGCTCCAGCAGCCGGATTTTATTCGTCTAAAGGAGTAGGAAAAAACCAAATTAGAATTGCATACGTTTTAAAAAAAGAAGATTTAATTAAAGCGGTTGCTATTCTAAAAGCCGGATTAGAGCAATACCAATCTTTATGAAAATAGAGGAAAACAAATCGTTAAAAAACTACAACACTTTTGGAATAGATGCAAAAGCAAAGCAATTTGCTTCTGTAACAAATATTGATTCGTTAAAAAACATATTAAAAACAAATTCTGAAACCAATATTTTTATCTTAGGAGGAGGAAGTAATTTATTGTTGACCAAAGACATAAATGCCTTAGTACTTCACATTAATTTAAAAGGAATAAAGATTATAGAAGAAACAGATGAAACTGTTATTGTAGAAGTATTAGCAGGCGAAAACTGGCACGAATTTGTACTACATTGTATTGAAAATGATTATGGCGGAATTGAAAATTTATCGCTCATTCCCGGTAATGTAGGCACGGCTCCCATTCAAAATATTGGTGCGTATGGAGTCGAATTAAAAGATGTGTTTGAAAGTTGCAAAGCCATTTCTATAAACAACCAAACCGT
>JALWYP010000522.1 GCA_026992695.1 Flavobacteriaceae bacterium | reverse complement strand
AGGGAGGCCGGGGTGGTGAGTATTAGGACGGAGACGATAAGGACGGAGACGATGGACGGGTTGTTCCGCCGGCGGGGTTTTCACTACGGCCATTGGAACCTCTTTCAAGCCGCGGTGGCCTTCTGGCGTTTTACGGAGCTAAATGAAGTGCTTCCAGAAATCGGGGTGGTTTGTGGATGAGGGGAGAGCAGACCCAAACTCGGTTCTTGGTAGTGATGGGGCTTGTAGTGTTCCTTTTAACGATAGGTGGAGGACTTGCGATTATTTTTTGCGGTATTTTTCGCCATAATGTTGGATGGGTACTTGATCTTGGGGGCTTTTCTCTTCTCGCTGGTATTCTTTCCTTTTTAATGTATCTGGACTTTTACTATTCTCATCAGCGCCTTCTTTTGGGGAAACAGGGGGATGAACATACCGGTATTTCCGGATATCGGCGTTCTATTTTAGCGGTTGGGCTTATTTTGCTTTTTGCCTGGGTTCTTTTTAGGCTTACGCTTTTTTCCTTAAACAAAGTATCCGTGGAAGTGATACAAAGCACTTTGCAGAACGCCACCGGGGTGCTCTCCGGGCTACTGGCCAGCCTTGCTGGCTTTTACTTTGGCGGCAAAGCCGTCCAAAGCCACTATCAAAAGGAAAGAAAATACGAAAAGGAGGAATAAAAATGAGGAAGTTTGTTTGTTTTATTTTAGTTTGGTTTTTAATTTTTGTTTTTATTAGCGTAAAGGCTTTTGCAAATGTACGCTCAAGAATTTTGACAAAAAAAGAACTATTCAAAGTCGTCAAAAATATAAATATTCCTTTTGTCAAAAATGAAGGACAAATTGATCCTAGAGTACAGTTCTATGCTAATATTTTGGGTGGTACAGTTTTTATAACTAAAGAAGGTGAACTAGTTTATGCTTTTTCGAAATATAACAATAAAAGAGGAATAACGTTTAAAGAAATTCTTGAAGGAGCAAGCATTAAAAAAATCGAGGGATACAAATTAACTAATGTTAAGTTCAACTATTTTACTGGAAAAGACAAGAAAAAATGGAAAAAAAATATAGAAAGTTTTGAGGCAATTACTTTTGGTGAAATTTACCAGGGAATAGAGTTTCGAATTAAAGCTCATGGGAATAATATAGAAAAGATATTTAAAATATACCCCGGAGGCGACCCCAAGAAGATAGCTTTAAAACTAGAAGGGATAGAAAGTTTGAAAATAGACCAAAAAACAGGTGAACTTGTTGTAAAAACGAATTCTGGAGAAGTAAAATTTACTAAACCTGTAGCTTATCAAGAAGTGAATGGGAAGCGAATAAACGTAAGGGTAAAGTATAAGATTATAGCTAAAAATATTTACGGCTTTGAAATTGGAAATTATGATCAGAATAGGATTTTGATTATAGATCCTTTATTAACCTCTACTACTCTGGGAACTGATATTGGAGATGAATACGCTTATGCAATAGCTCTAGATACAAATGGAAATGTCTTTGTGGCTGGCTATACAACATCGACTGAGTTTCCAGTAACCGATGGTGCATATCAAACGTCTTATGGAGGAGATGATGATGTTTTCATAGCTAAGTTAAGCAATGACCTGTCAACTATTATTGCTTGCACTTATCTAGGCGGTAGCGATTCAGATCGAGCATATTCGTTAACTTTGGATTCCGACGGTAATGTTTACGTGGCCGGAGAAACATGGTCAAACGATTTCCCTGTAACAGATAATGCATATCAGCAAACTCCCGCAAGCACAACTGACGC
The DNA here is from genome assembly GCA_026992695.1 of Flavobacteriaceae bacterium. Taxonomy (GTDB): domain Bacteria; phylum Bacteroidota; class Bacteroidia; order Flavobacteriales; family Flavobacteriaceae; genus Marifrigoribacter. The sequence goes on along the minus strand of JALWYP010000522.1, from coordinate 1,249 downwards.
CTTTATCGCTAAATTGACCAATGATTTATCAACTCTTCTTGCTTCCACTTATTTAGGAGGAAGTAATCTTGATAAAATAAATTCCTTAATTTTGGATCCGAATGGAAACGTTTATGTTGCAGGAGAAACATATTCAACCGATTTTCCTAATACAATATCTGGCTTCCAATCTTCATATCCAGGTAGCTTAACCAGTATCAATGCGTTTATTTCTAAATTAAGTGGAGACTTATCGACCCTTCATGTTTCTACCTACTTAGGTGGTTATTCTGAAGATCGCATCTATTCAATAACCTTGGATAATAATGGTAAGGTCTTTGTGGCTGGCTATACAAAATCTAGAGATTTTCCCATAATAGGTGGATACCAAAATAGTTGTGAAGCAAATTATGGCTGTGGTTTCATTGCTAAATTAAGCAATGATCTTTCTGATCTTGAGTCTTCTACTTATTTAGGTGGTACAATAGGTTACTCCTCTGTTGCTTCCACCTTTATATACTCAACAGCTTTAGATTCGAGCGGCAATGTGTATGTTGCCGGAGAAACAAAATGTACAGATTTTCCAGTAACAGATAATGCTTATCAAGATAGTTTAAATGGAAACACTGAAGCGTTTGTTTCAAAATTTAGTAATGATTTGTCTACACTTATATCTTCTACTTACTTGGGAAGCAATGGTATTGATGTGGTCCGTTCAATCGCTCTAGATTCTTACGGAAATGTTTACGTTACAGGAACATGGTACAATAGTTATCTATTGGTTGCAACTTTATCTTCGGATTTATCAAATCTTTTAGGTTTTGATCGGCTTTTTGGGCCTGATGGATATGCTTTAACATTGGATACAAGAAACGTTATTTATGTAGCCGGAGAAAATGGAGACGCGCTTGTTGCAAAATTCGCTAATAACAATTTACCCGACATAGATTCCTTTACGGCTAACCCGACCACTGGTACCGCACCGCTTGATGTGACCTTTAGCTGGAATGTTTCGGATCCCGACGGAGATTCGTTGACCTGTTATCTTGATATAGATAACGACGGCACTGATGATTACACCATAAACGATTGTGCGAGCAATACCTCTCAAAATCATACTTACAACGATCCCGGAAACTACACGGCGAAACTTACGGTCGATGACGGAAAGGGAGGCACAGATACGGCAACCGTTCAGGTGAGGGTCACTGCTCCTTCTCCAGACATTTCCGTCTCGCCCACTTCTCACAATTTCGGAACGGTGCAGGTG
>JALWYP010000521.1 GCA_026992695.1 Flavobacteriaceae bacterium | reverse complement strand
ATGAATTTAAACAACTATACCATAAAAGCACAAGAAGCCGTACAAAAAGCGCAACAAATTGCACAAGGATACGGACACCAACAAATTGAAAACGCACACATTCTTAAAGGAATTTTTGAAGTGGACTAAAATGTAATCACTTTTTTGTTTAACAAACTAAGTGTAAACGTTCCTTTGCTAAAACAAGTTTTAGAAAACATTTTAAACAGCTATCCCAAGGTAGAAGGTGGCGATATTATGCTTTCGCGAGAAGCTTCTAAAACACTCAACGAAGCAAGCATCATTGCAAAAAAAATGAAGGATGAATACGTTGCAATAGAGCATCTTTTATTGGCAATTTTAAAAGCAAAAGACGATACTGCCCGATTATTAAAAGACAATGGGTTTAACGAAAAAGATTTAAAAGCAGCAATCGAAGAGCTGCGTCAAGGTAGTAGAGTAACCTCTCAAAGTGCCGAAGAAACGTATAATTCATTAAGCAAATATGCTCGTAACCTCAACGAATTAGCACAAAGCGGAAAATTAGATCCCGTTATTGGACGTGATGAAGAAATTAGACGAATGCTTCAAATCTTATCCAGAAGAAGCAAAAACAACCCGATGCTAATTGGCGAACCCGGAACCGGAAAAACCGCTATTGTTGAAGGTCTCGCCCACCGAATTATCAAAGGCGATGTTCCCGAAAACATCAAAGATAAAACCATTTATTCCTTAGATATGGGAGCACTTATCGCAGGAGCCAAGTACAAAGGTGAATTTGAAGAACGTCTAAAAGCCGTAGTTAAAGAAGTACAAAGCTCGGAAGGTACCATTATCTTATTCATAGATGAAATACACACACTCGTAGGCGCCGGTGGCGGTCAAGGTGCTATGGATGCAGCCAACATTTTAAAACCCGCCCTTGCAAGAGGCGAGTTGAGAGCTATTGGAGCAACCACTCTAGACGAATACCAAAAATATTTTGAAAAAGACAAGGCACTCGAGCGCCGTTTCCAAAAAGTAATGGTAAACGAACCCGACACACAAACCGCAATTTCCATTTTACGCGGAATTAAAGAAAAATACGAAGCACACCACAAAGTTATCATTACCGACGCTGCTGTAATTGGAGCCGTAGAGCTTTCGCAACGCTACATTACCGATCGATTTTTACCCGACAAAGCCATTGATTTAATGGATGAAGCTGCTGCAAAACTCAGAATGGAAATCAATTCAAAACCTGAAGAGTTAGACAAACTCGACCGTAAAATCATGCAGCTTGAAATTGAGATTGAAGCCATTAAACGCGAAAAAGACAAAAAGAAACTGCAAAAGCTTCAAGAAGAATTGGCAAATATAAAAAGCCAAAGAGATGATATTTATGCCAAATGGAAGCATGAAAAAGATATGCTTGACGAAATAAACAGAGTAAAAGAAGAAATAGAGCAAGCAAAACTGGAAGCCGAACAAGCAGAACGAGACGGAAATTACGGATTGGTTGCCGAAATTCGGTACGGAAAGCTAAAAAAATTAGAAGAAAAATTACACAACCTGCAAGCTGAATTTACTTCAATAAAAAATCAAGCTTTGGTAAAAGAAGAAGTTACCCGGGAAGATGTAGCCGAAGTAGTAGCAAAATGGACCGGTATTCCTGTTTCTAAAATGTTGCAAAGCGAACGCGAAAAACTACTCCATCTTGAAGAAGAACTGCATAAACGTGTGGTAGGACAAGACGAAGCAATACAAGCCGTAGCCGATGCCGTACGTCGCTCTCGTGCCGGATTGCAAGACCAAAACCGTCCTATTGGCTCATTTCTATTCTTAGGTACAACCGGAGTAGGTAAAACCGAACTTGCCAAAGCACTTGCCGAATATTTATTTGATAGCGATAAGGCGATGACCCGAATTGATATGAGCGAATACCAAGAAAAACATTCGGTCAGCAGACTCGTTGGTGCACCTCCCGGATATGTGGGTTATGACGAAGGCGGACAATTAACAGAAGCCGTTAGACGCAAACCTTATTCGGTGATTTTGTTAGACGAAATTGAAAAAGCGCATCCCGATACCTTTAATATTTTGTTACAAGTATTAGACGAAGGACGATTAACCGATAACAAAGGACGTACCGCCGATTTTAGAAATACCATCATTATTATGACAAGTAATATGGGAAGTCATATTCTTCAAGAAAAACTGGAGAATTTAGATATGAAAGAACGAAGAGTGGTGATGGATATAGCCGAAAAAGAAGTACTCGAATTATTAAAAAAACAAATTCGTCCCGAATTCTTAAACCGAATAGACGAGATTGTTATGTTTACTCCTTTAAATGAAGAAGAAGTAAAACAAATTGTGCAAATACAATTAAATAATTTGAAGAAAAAATTGAAACAAAATGATATTACATTAGAACTATCTGACGATGTCATAGCACACATTTCTAAAGTAGGATTCGATCCGCAATTTGGAGCCAGACCTATAAAACGTGCTATTCAAAGAGAAATTCTTAACGAACTCTCTAAACGAATCCTTTCAGGAGAAGTAAATGTAGATAGCAGTGTAAAAATTGAACTTAAAGACAATAAAATAGTCTTTAGTAACTAAAATAAATTAGTTGATAAAACAGCGAAAACCGTCTCATAATTGAGGCGGTTTTTTTATGCCGAAAACAACTATTTTCTATTCTAAAATAATTCCTTTTGGTATTATTTTTTCGGAAGAACCAACGAAAGCAAAATATAGAATACAATAATTATAGGTATAGCTAAAAATTTAAGCAAAAATAGAGTTACAACACTTATTAAAAGAAAAATATATTTAAACCAATTGGTTTTAAAATCCCAAGTTTTAAACTTTAAGGCAAACAATTTAATTTCGGCATTAAGTAATAAACAACTCAGTAAGGTTAACCCTATTAAAAACCATTTGTTTAAAATAATACGTTGCAATACTTCGGAAGACTGAAAATGTAATAGTAACGGAAGACTTAAAATTAGTAACGTATTAGCTGGTGTTGGTAAGCCTATAAAACCGGAAGTT
>JALWYP010000520.1 GCA_026992695.1 Flavobacteriaceae bacterium | reverse complement strand
TTGTAGTCCGTAGGGGAATCGAACCCCTGTTACCAGGATGAAAACCTGGCGTCCTAACCCCTAGACGAACGGACCATTTTTTTATTTCAATGCGGATGCAAAAATACAACTATTTTTTAATGCAACAAGTCTTATGTAAAAATTTTCAAAAAAATTTAATACGCCTTAGCAAAAATTACTCTTTGATTAGATGGTTTTCCTGTAAATACACAGGTTCCGGCTTCTTTTTCTCCCGCTAATGGGATACATCTAATGGTTGCTTTTGTTTCATTTTTTATTCGTTCTTCCGTCTCAGGTGTACCATCCCAGTGTGCTAACACAAATCCTCCTTTGTTTTTTAACACTTCTTTAAACTCATTATAGGTATCTACTTTGGTGGTGTGTTCTTTTCTATAATTTAAAGCTTTTTTCAATAAATTGGTTTGTATTTCTTGCATTAATTTTTCTACTTTGCCTACAACTACATCCATTGGTACAAATTCTTTTTCCAGTGTATCTCTTCTAGCAAGTTCTACCGTATTTTTTTCAATATCTTTAGGTCCAATCGCAATGCGTACAGGTACTCCCTTTAATTCGTATTCGTTAAATTTCCACCCTGGTTTATGGGTATCTCTGTTATCAAACTTAACCCGTAAACCTTTTTCTCTAAGTTCTTTTTGTAATTTTTCTGCCACCTCACTTACAGCGTCAAATTGTTCTTGATTTCTATAAATAGGCACAATTACCACTTGGTGAGGAGCTAAATTAGGAGGTAAAACCAACCCGTTATCATCGCTATGGGTCATAATTAATGCTCCCATCAACCGTGTAGAAACTCCCCAAGACGTTGCCCAAACATAATCTAACTTACCGTCTTTTGCTGCAAATTTTACATCAAACGCTTTGGCGAAATTTTGCCCCAGAAAATGTGATGTTCCGGCTTGTAAGGCTTTTCCATCCTGCATTAGGGCTTCAATACAATAGGTTTCTAATGCTCCTGCAAAACGTTCACTTTCGGTTTTTACTCCTTTTATAACCGGAATCGCCATATAATTTTCGGCAAAATGAGCATATACTTCAAGCATTTTTTCGGCTTCTTCAACGGCTTCTTTGCGAGTAGCATGTGCGGTGTGTCCTTCTTGCCATAAAAACTCGGCAGTTCGTAAAAACAGACGCGTACGCATTTCCCAACGCACAACGTTTGCCCATTGGTTAATAAGCAAAGGTAAATCGCGGTAGGACTGAATCCATTTTCGGTACGTATCCCAAATTATGGTTTCGGAAGTAGGGCGAACGATTAATTCTTCTTCCAATTTAGCATCGGGATCCACGATAACTCCTTTTCCGTTCGGGTCGTTTTTTAATCTATAATGCGTTACAACAGCGCATTCTTTTGCAAATCCATCTACATGGCTAGCCTCCTTGCTAAAGTACGATTTAGGTATAAAAATAGGAAAATAGGCATTTACATGACCGGTTTCTTTAAACATCCTATCTAGTTCGGCTTGCATTCTTTCCCAAATCGCATATCCGTACGGCTTAATTACCATACAACCTCTTACTCCTGAGTTTTCGGCTAAATCGGCTTGGATAACCAATTCGTTATACCATTTTGAATAATCTTCGCTTCGTTTTGTTAAATTCTTTGCCATAGTCTTGGGTTTGGCACAAATATTGTGTATTTTTATAATAGATTTTGTTTCGGCAAAACTAACTATTTTTATACTGTTCAACAATTAAAATACCGTTGTTATGAAAACCTTTTCAAAAAAATTAACAAAAGCTCCTTTAGTTCTGCTACTGGGTGCAACAGCCTTGCTGCTAAATTCCTGTGCCAGCACTAGGAATACCGATTATAAATCGTCAGACGGTATTTATGTTTCGGAAAATTCTGAGAATCAAGAAAAAGCACCTACTAACAAAACTAGTTATTACAAAGAATACTTTAAATCTAAAGAATTAGTTTATAAAGATGTATTAAAAGATGATAACAAGAGTGCTATTTTTACTGATATAGATGCCTATAATACAGTCGAGACAACAGATGAAGACGGAAATATTATTATTGAAGAAAAAACTTATGATGATGAATATGAAGACGAGTATGGTGCTTGGGGAAATAATACTACTGAAGTGCAAGTAAACATCTACGACTACGGATACGGTGGCTGGTATAGACCTTATTGGTATCGACCCTATTGGTGGTATGGTGGTTGGGGAGGTTACCCTTACTACGGAATAGGATACGGATGGGGATACTACAATCCGTGGTATTTTGGTGGCTATTATTATAATCCTTGGTATTTTGGAGGTTATTATAATTATTACAGCCCCCATCATTATAATCATAACTACTATAACAGTTATGCATATAACCGTGGTAGAAGAAATACCGGCTCTTATGGTTCTAGAAATGCATACAGAAGCAACACTAGAGGACGCTCCTCTATATCTTCAAATAGAAGAGGAAATTATTCTCGCAGCGAAACAGTACGTAGAGGAAATCGTGGTACTTTTTCAAGAAGAAATTCTAGAATAAACAGAGGTAGACCAACTAATGGTACAGTTAACAGAGGAAGACCTTCAAACGGTACGATTAACAGAGGAAGACCTTCAAACAGAACAATAAACAGAGGAAGACCCAGCTCTTCTAATCGTGGAAGTCGCGTTAACCGCAGTTACTCACCTTCTCGATCCGGAAGTTACAGAGGCAGTTCTCGTTCCGGCGGATCTAGAGGAAGTTCGTCTAGAGGGGGTTCACGAAGTTCTCGAGGAAGACATTAATAAATTAGCAACTTAAACATTAACAACGTAGGTTTTTAGCAAATGAAAAGAATTTTATTTTTCTTAGTCATCATTAGCGGGTTTTTGCCAAAAATTAATGCGCAAGATATTACAGATGCTTTACGATATAGCACTGAAAACATAATTGGTACAGCACGTTTCAATGCACTTGGTGGTGCTTTTGGAACACTTGGAGGCGATTTATCTGCCGTCTCAATCAATCCTGCAGGAAGTGCTGTTTTTTTAAAAAATGCTGCTTCGGTTTCATTAAATATT
>JALWYP010000519.1 GCA_026992695.1 Flavobacteriaceae bacterium | reverse complement strand
TGTTTGTTAACAAAGACATTCGGTTGAGTTTTTGTATTAATTGGTTAAGCCATAGTTATAAAGAGCTTACCATTCAAGCCAAACCCGACGGAAGTTTTAAAATGGCAAATAACGCCTTACACATTTGGCCTCGAGGCGAAAATATGCTCATTGCCTTACCCAATCTTGACGGAAGTTTTACCGTAACACTGTTTCTATCACACGAAACCGGAGAAGTTAATTTTAAAAAATTAAACACACCGCAAAAAGTAGAAACCTATTTTAAAGAAGAATATCCCGATGCCTACAAATTAATGCCCAATCTGGCACAAGAGTTTTTTGAACATCCCACCGGAACGCTCGGTACTGTAAAATGCTACCCTTGGAGTACCGGAAAAACCTTGATAATGGGCGATGCAGCCCACGCAATTGTTCCGTTTTACGGGCAAGGAATGATTGCTTCTTTTGAAGATGTAGTGGTACTCGATAAATACATTGAGCAGTATGCCCCGAATTGGGAAAAAGTCTTTGATGCTTACCAAAAAGAACGAAAAAAAGATGCCGATGCCATTGCCGATTTGGCTTTGGATAATTTTGACGAAATGAAAGATCACACGGCAAATCCGTTGTTTCAACAAAAAAGAAAATTAGAAATTGCCTTTGAAGAAACATTTCCCGATGCATACAACTCAAAATATTCATTGGTTACTTTTAATGAAGATATCCCGTATTCCGAAGCAATGAAACGGGGTCGTGCACAAGACAAAGCCATATTAAACCTATTAGACGACCAAAAATTACCCAAAACAATGACCTTAAAGGAAAAACTAGATAAAGTAATTAAAGAAACTAACGAAATTCTTCACGATGATGAAGTGGTAAAGAATTTATAGTTTACAAAAACAAATAATATGAAAAGTAAATTAGTAAAAGGAAAAGCAACACCCAGAGGAGCCTATCCTCATATAAAACGAGTGGGTGATTTTATTTTTGTTTCGGGAACAAGCTCTCGATTACCCGATAACACCTTTGCCGGCGTTACCCAAATAGACGAAATGGGAACCGTAGAGTTGGATATAAGAAAACAAACCCGTGCCGTACTCGAAAATATTAAAGATTATCTCGCTACCGAAGGTGCTTCGCTTAAAGATGTGGTAGATGTAACTACTTTTTTGGTTAATATGAACGACTTTTCTGGATACAATGAAATCTATGCGCAATATTTTGATAAAGAAACCGGTCCTGCACGTACTACGGTAGCTGTGCATCAATTACCCCACCCTAATTTGGTAGTAGAAATTAAGGTGGTGGCTTTTAAAAAGCAATAAACATGAAAAAAATTCTAAATTATATAAACGGTACATACTGTCAACCTGTATCCGGTCAGTGGCTTGATAATATAGAACCCGCAACCGGAAAGGTCTATTCTTCATTGGCAAATTCATCTAAAGAAGATGTCGAGTTAGCGTATCAAGCTGCTAAAAAAGCGTTCCCTAAGTGGTCAAACACACCTATTGAAGAACGAAGTGATATTTTATTACGAATTTCTGCACTAATTGAAAAAAATCTAGATGCATTGGCAGAAGCAGAAACACGTGATAACGGAAAACCATTAAGTTTAGCAAAATCTGTTGATATACCCCGCGCATCCAGTAATTTTAAATTCTTTGCCCATGCTATAACCCAATTTGCCAGCGAAGCACATGAAAGCATTGGTAGAAATACCATTAATTTTACCTTAAAACATCCCTTAGGAGTAGTAGGTTGTATTTCACCTTGGAACCTTCCTTTGTATCTATTTACTTGGAAAATTGCTCCTGCATTAGCCTCCGGAAATTGTGTAGTTGCAAAACCCAGCGAAGTAACACCAATGACTGCTTTTTTATTGGGCGAAATTTGTACACAAGCCGGATTACCAAAAGGAGTTTTAAACATTGTACAAGGGTTGGGAACCTCAGCCGGACAAGCCATTGTAGCCCACCACGATATAAAAGCTATTTCGTTTACCGGGGGAACCAAAACCGGAGAACACATTGCTCGTACTGCCGCTCCTATGTTTAAAAAACTGTCATTGGAGCTCGGCGGAAAAAACCCTAATATTATTTTTGCCGACTGTGAATATGATAAAATGTTGGCGGTTACGGTTAAATCTTCCTTTGCTAATCAAGGGCAGATTTGCCTCTGCGGAAGTAGAATTTTTGTTGAAAAATCAATATACCAACAATTTAAAACCGATTTTGTAACAAAAGTAAAACAGTTGAAAGTGGGAAACCCCTTTGATGAAGATACCCAAATTGGTGCCTTGGTTAGCAAACCTCATCTTGAAAAAGTAGTATCCTACATCCAACTTGCAAAAGAAGAAGGAGGCACGTTGCTATGTGGCGGTGAAAAAGTTACGGTAAACGGAAGTGAAGATGGTTATTACTTACAACCCACAGTTATTGAGTTAACAGATTATCAATGCCGCGTAAATCAAGAAGAAATATTTGGACCTGTCGTTACCATTATGCCTTTTGAAACCGAAAAAGAAGTACTCACAATGGCAAATAGTGTAAAATACGGACTTTCAGCAACGCTATGGACATCCAACCTTAACCGAAGCATGCGGATGAGCAACGCCTTAGAAACCGGAATTGTGTGGGTAAATACTTGGCTGAACAGAGATTTACGTACTCCCTTTGGCGGAATAAAAAACAGCGGTGTGGGACGTGAAGGCGGATTTGAAGCCCTAAACTTTTTTACCGAACCTAAAAATGTATGTATAAAATATTAAGAAGATTGACGATTTATGATTTATTCGATTGTAGATTAAAATAAATTAAGTAGTATCCTGCAAGGTTTCCGACAGGAAATGCGTGGGCAACCTTGTAGGTTTGCGGATTGAAGATTTTCTCGATTGAGGATTGAGGATTGGTATTCGAGCCTGTCTGCCAACAGGTAGATTTTCAACTTGTTGAAAGTATCGAGAATACCACAATTTACGATTTTTTCAATTTATTCGATTGAATATCAATTAATAAGGAAAGAAAATTTATATAAAAGAAATTAAAATGAAAATTACTTT
>JALWYP010000518.1 GCA_026992695.1 Flavobacteriaceae bacterium | reverse complement strand
AAAAAAAAAAAAAAAAAACAAAAAAAAAAAAAAAAAAAAAAAAAAATTCAACAACAACAGTTAATAATTCAGCAGAAGGAAGAAGAATTGCTTAAAAATAAACTTAAAAAAGTGGAACTGGAAGATGAAAAACTAAAACAAGAGTTGGAGTTTAAAACCAAACAGTTAACCACACACGCAATAAATATGATGCAAAAAAACCAACTGCTTCAAGAGGTGTCTCAAGAAATTTCCGAAACTGTTCAAAAAGCATCTGAAATCAATAAAAAAGAATTGTATAAAATACAAAAACACCTTGAAAACGCTTTAAAAACAGAGCAAGATTGGGAACTTTTTAAAATTTATTTTGAACAAATTAATAAGTCGTTTTTTTCGAAACTTAAAAAAATCAATTCAAAATTAACGGTTAATGATTACAGGTTGTGTGCACTTTTAAAATTAAATATGTCGCTAAAAGAAATGGCTAATGTTTTGGGAATATCGCCTAATAGCGTTAAGAATGCAAGATATCGATTAAAGAAAAAATTAGGATTAAGTGCTTCGCAAGATTTAAAAGAATTTATTGCTAAACTATAAGATTCTTTAAAACAAAAAAGCTGTGCGTTTTAATGCACAGCCTTTAAAATAATCTTAAATGGTAAATTATAACGACTTTTTACAAAGGTAAAAATCGGTTCTTTCACAAGAATCATCGTTTAATCTTTGATTCATTTCGTCTAATGTTTTTGGCGGAGGAACTATTACTTTATCTCCGGGTTTCCAATTTAACGGCATAGCAACACCATATTTATCGGATGTTTGTAACGCTTTTAACGCACGGAGTATTTCATCCATGTTTCTACCTACATTTAACGGATAATACATAATAAGACGTATTTTTTTATTTGGATCTATAAAAAACACGGCTCTTACTGCTGCAGTTTCGCTTTCGTTGGGTTGTAACATTCCGTAACGCTTAGATACTTTCATATCTAAATCGGCTATGATAGGAAAATCAAAATAAACTCCGGTTTTTTCACGCACATTGTTTACCCAACCTAAGTGAGCATGTACACTATCAATACTTAACCCTAACAATTCGGTGTTTAATGCTTCAAACTCTTCTTTTCTTTGTGCAAAACCACTCATTTCGGTTGTGCAAACGGGAGTAAAGTCCGCTGGATGTGAGAACATCAAAATCCATTTATCCTTTGCAAATTCAGATAATTTAATTTTTCCTTTTGTTGTAACTGCTTCAAAATCAGGAGCCATATCTCCTATTCTTGGCATCATTGTTACTTGATTTGTTTCTGTGTTTGTTTCCATAATTATCTATTTTATTTATTGATTAAAATTTTCGATAAAATTAAACTATTAAAAACGAGTTAGAAAGTAACATATGTTACAACAAAAGGAAAGTGACAATTATCATTTTCACTAACTTTTCAAAATACTAATTTTGCAATTAAATGAGCATTACATCTAAAATATCTGCAGGTTTATTGGCTGTGTTGTTTTTATTCAATACGCTTTATCTGTCATTGACTTATGCGTATTATTATTTGGATAAAACCGATTTTATCGAACAGTTTTGTGTCAATAAAGACAAGCCTGAGATGAAATGTAATGGAAAATGCCATTTAAAAAAAGTCGCTGAAGAAAACAACAACAATACTCCGCTTCCAACAAAAAAAATCACTTTTAAAGAAATTACACTCTTTGTAGAAAAAGAGTTTTCATATACATTGTTTAACTTTTCAGAAGAGCAAAAAAAACAAAATTATTACCAAGAAAACTACTCGTATCTAAATACCTACACACTCTTCCACCCACCTCAATGAATAGTTTAAACATACTAAGCTCAATACTATATCTACCCTTTTTGGGCTAAGGGTTTGGTATGTGTTATACACACAAACCAAACATTTTTGTTGCTTACAAATTATTTTTTAGGTAAACAACCCTTCTTTAAGTTCACTTAAAAAAGGATTTAAAATTACATGTGCTATAAAAAAATCAAAATACCTTATAGTGTGTTTTGAAGAATAAAATAGTACGTGATTGTATTTCCTAGTTAAACTATTTAGGGTGTTATCAATTTCTAAAAAATAAAAAAAATAAGCACAAGAAGACAAATTATATGCAAAAAACTTAAAAATATAAAACAATGAAAATTTTAAAATTTATCATTCCATTAGTAGCACTATCTTTTTTCATTTCCTGTTCGGAAGATGACAATAATGATGATAATGCACCTATCAACGAAGTTGAGAACCTGATAAAGGTACAGAATATTGAAAACGACTCACACACCATTGAGGTTTACACCCAAAGCGGTGTTTTGACGCAAGGTTATAATGAAATAACCATTAGAATAAAAGACAAAACCACAAATGAATTTGTAGAAAACGCAACTGTTTCTTGGACACCCATGATGCATATGACCGAAATGAGCCATTCTTGTCCTACATCTGAAGTAACCAAAGTTGCCGGAAAACAAACGATTTATTCGGGTTATATCATCTTTCAAATGCCCGAAAATCAAGACGAAGGTTGGGATCTAACGTTTAACTATTCTATTGGTGGCACCGATTATCAAGCAGTTGCAGCTATTAGTGTACCTATGTCGCCCAGACAACGGGTTACTACTTTTATGGGAGCCGATGGTGTTAAATATATTCTGGCTTTAATCGCTCCTCTACAACCTGAAGTTGCTGTAAATGATATGACGGTAGGACTTTATAAAATGGAAAATATGATGAGCTTTCCTGTGGTGAAAAACTACATTATTGCTTTAGACCCCAGAATGCCTAGTATGGGAAACCACTCTTCACCCAACAATGAAGATTTAACTTATGATGACACTACTATGTTATACAACGGAAAGTTATCTCTGACTATGACAGGATATTGGAAACTCAATCTAAAGCTTCTTAACGCAAACAATGAACTTCTAAAAGGTGAAGATGTTACCGAAACCAACGAAAGTAGTAGTCTTTATCTAGAATTAGAATTTTAGTAAAGCACTTTTATAATCCACCTCTCAAAAGTATTGTACATACTCTCGAGAGGTGGTAATT
>JALWYP010000517.1 GCA_026992695.1 Flavobacteriaceae bacterium | reverse complement strand
GCATTGTTAAAAGTAACTGTTCCGGCACCAAAGGCTTTTATTCCAAAACCTTGTCCGGTTGCAATTACACCATTTGGTGTTGTGCTTGTTCCGGTATCGTTAGCGGCTTTTACACCGCCAGAAAGGTTATACATAGAAATATCTCCCATACTAAAATTTATGTTTCCATAACCGGGAATATTTGTAGAAGGAGGTGTAAGATGTTCCCAAAAATAAACTTCGTTTACCAAGGGGTTTATGTTAATAAAGTTTGTTGCGGATATGGCAGAAGGATAGGGATTTGCATACACGTTGGGTGTGCCGTCTGGGTTAGTTCCTGCTCCATTATAAATAACGGGCATCGTTACCACCCCATTATTTAGCGTTCCTGCTGTATAGGTCATATTATAGGTTGTGTTTGCAGGGTCTGTATAGGATGATTGAGGTCTTACAATATATCCTTCTCCAACATTGATTGTACCGGAAGCTATCTGATTCCAATTATCTCCGTTATCATCTGCAAAATTAGTTCCTCCTGCTGGTACTCCGGGGTGAGGAATAAAATTTGCAGGATTATGTTTTAAAACTAAAAAAGCATTGTTAAATACACCGTTTCTTGTTTCATTACTCATAGGGCTTCCCATAACCATAAAATCTCTGGTTTGAAGGACGGGAGTAGTAAGTTGAACATTAACCGTAGCTGCAATATCTTTATTTACCGCCGCATTATCATCGGTTTGAACAACGCTCCCTGTATGTTTAACAACAAGGTTTCCGTTTACATTAATATCTTTTGTAATTGAAATATAATCGCCAGAATCTACGGTTAATGTTTTGTTAGCATCTACTTCACAAGTACAAGAAGAAAAACTTCCATTTATTGCAGTGCTATAATTTGTGCTTATTCGGGCATTTGAACCTACATTGGGTGTGCCATTACTCCAATTTCCTCCACCTAAGTAGCTAGTTGTTTCGCCAATCACTGTTACCATTGCGGTACATGATGATTTATTTCCATAATCGTCCTTAACGGTTAAGGTAACCAATTGTGGTATACCTACATCGTTACAAGTAAAATTAGATTTGTCAATTGTACGGGAGACAATACCTTTGTTATCTGTAGATCCATTGTCTATATCCATAGCCGTGATAGAAGCAGTACCTGTGTTTTTATTTAATGTAACAGTAATATCCTTGCAAGAAGCAATGGGAGGTACGTTGTCATAATTGGGGTCTTTTAAAATAAAGAGACCTCCGTCTCCATTTACGTATTCGTCACCAAAACCGGTTACAACCAGATTCCCACTTTCAAAAAAAGGATAAACATTCCAGGTGCCGTTAAAAGCCGCATTGTTATTATTGGTAAATGTATCAAAAAAAGCTACTTCAGTCATACTTGGAGTTGCATTATAAAGACCATCAATTTTAAACATACGCATACCTGCAGCATAATTTGCTAAATAAAATCGATTTCCACGTATATAACCATTATGGTCTATTGCCGGAGTAGTTCCGTAATGGGTGTGGTATAGTGTTGGATTGTCTAGGTCTGTCATATCAAAGACCAAAGTACGAGTATTAAATCCCACATTTTCTTCATCTACTTCATCTCCGGCGATAAAAAATTTTCGATCTTCGGTAAACCAACCTTGGTGGGTATAATATTTGTTGGTATAGGAGATATTACTAATTAATTGTACGTTATTTTTATTAGTTACGTCAAGTATTCTAACATCATCACTAGCGCCACTAAAGGTAGCTATCATTATTTCGCGTCCGGTATAATCGGTGTCAGGTCCGTCATAAACAATTACTTGCGCATCATGAGTATAACCCGAACCCGAATAGCCTCCAGCAGGTACAGGAACTGCTGGATTAGTTAAGTTGATAAAGTGAGGTCCTCCATTGTAGGTATTAGAACCTACTACGTATGCAAAACCTGTTGCCTCATTAATAACAATATTATGTGCGCTACCAAAATTTCCATAATGATATGTTTCTGAAAAATTTTGTGGAGGTGTACCATTTAACCCTCTTAATTGGGTGAGATCGAAAACTTGCATTCCGTGATTTCCATTAGAATCACTTACAATGTATGCGTGGTTTGAATATACTTTTACGTCTCGCCACAAACTACTTCCGGTGTGGGAATTTAATCGTCCCAGATAAACAGGATTAACAGGGTCTGTGATTCTTACAAAAGCAGTTCCATCATCTAAAGCAACAATTGCATATTCATCACCGTTTTGAGGGTCTGTCCACCCCCAAGAATCTTGTGCTTCTGCTGCTCCACCAAATGACGAAGCTGGTAAATAGGATTGTAAAGTTAAGCCGTTGCAAGGATATCCTCCTGCGTTTCCACTATTACAAGGGGTTTGTGAAAAACCAATAATGGGGGAAAAAATTAAAAAAATAAGTAGGGTTTTTTTCATAGTAAAAATGTGGGTTTAAATATTTTGTAAATATAACAAAGTTGATTAATTATTCTTGTAAAAAAGTAAATTCTACGGTGCAAGGAACACCTACACCTACGTGAGCTCTTCCATCTCCTGAATCTCCTCCATTTTCGAATTCACTAGCAACAAACATATCAATTTCAACTCTAAAATTATAGGTTACACCTGCTGTTAAAGTTTCATAAAGTACTAGTGAAGAATCATGTCTAAATTGATTGTAATCAAGACCCGTATCTTCATTTCTTATAGAATAAGAATGGGTATAAATATAATATTCAGTTCCGTTAAAAGTAAATCTAAAAAAACCTTCTTCAGTAGCCATTCTTATTTTAAAAGGAGAAGGAGGAGGTATTACTTTTCCTGCGGCAAAATTAAAATTAGCTTTAATGCGGTAAGTACCTGTGTATTTTGGTGTAAATGTAGTGCCGTTTCCCAATCCAGGCACATCAATATATGAATCGGCATTGGTAACCCTTAAATCTAAAGTTGTTTGTTCAAAATTTACTACTTCTTCCTTAATAAATTGGGGTATCCACCTTGTTCCTTCCCAAGCGTAAATTCCTGGGTTAACATCAAAAGATCCATTTGCAGTTGTTGCTGTATTATAAACAGCAGTTCCTACTTCTAGCGAACCTCCGTTAGGGTTAACTACCGGAGCAGCAACATTTGTG
>JALWYP010000516.1 GCA_026992695.1 Flavobacteriaceae bacterium | reverse complement strand
TGTCTTTGAAAAATCTAATGGAAGCAAAACTGCTACCTATCATCAACTAATAGCGTATTATAAAGGGCTTGCTATTTATTTTCCTACTATTTCTATTTTTGAAATGGGTTTAACAGATGGTGGTTTTCCGTTGCATCTACTAGTTTACAGCAAAGGAGGCAAACTCACACTTACCGAAATAAAAAATACTAAAAAAAACATCCTGCTTATAAACAACGGTATTCACCCTGGAGAGAGCGATGGTATAGATGCTTCTATGCTTTTGCTTAGGGATTTGGCTATTGGGAAAATTAAGAGTCCTAAAAACACTTTGTTAGCTGTAATTCCGGTTTATAATATTGGTGGTGCATTAAACAGAAACAGTACTACCCGCACCAACCAATACGGACCTTTAGAATATGGTTTTAGAGGAAATGCTCGAAATTACGATCTTAACCGTGATTTTATTAAATGCGATACAAAAAATGCACAGGCTTTTTCAAAATTATTTCATTTTTTATACCCCCAAGTTTTTGTGGATACCCATGTAAGTAATGGAGCCGACTACCAATATACACTCACTCATCTTTTTACACAGCATAATAAGTTAGGAGGTGAAGCCGGAAATTATCTACATACTGTTTTACAACCCGAGTTGGAAGCTTCATTACAAGAAAAAGGATTAGCGATTACACCCTATGTAAATGTTTTTAATAAATCGCCGGAAAATGGTTTTTCACAATTTTTAGATTCTCCTCGATATTCAACGGGTTACACTACTTTATTTGGGACAATGGGAATGATGGTAGAAACGCATATGTTAAAACCTTATAAACAACGTGTATATGCAACGTATGAGTTGCTTATGTCTGTAATTGAACTTGTAGATAAGGACGCTTCAAAAATTAAAATATTGGTAAAAAATGCTGCTAATTCTTACAAAGTGGGGAATTATTATCCTTTAAACTGGGAAATAGATAGTACTCAAACAACTTCCTTACAGTTTAATGGGTATGAGGCAATGTATAAAAAGAGTGAGATTACCGGTTTTCAGCGATTGTTTTATAACAGGAATAAACCCTACACTAAGGATGTTGCCTATTATAATTATTTTAAACCTAAAGATTCTGTAGTTATTCCTAAGGCATATATTATTCCAAAAGGATGGTGGAATGTTATTGAATTATTAAAAAATAAAAATATCAGTATTAATGAAATTAAAAACGATACACTTATAAATGCCCAAGTTTATAAAATTAAAGATTATAAAACTGTTGAAAACCCTTTTGAAGGTCACTATTTGCATTATAACACCCAAATACAAACCAAGGAGAAAGAAGTAGCGGTTAAAAAGGGAGATCACCTAATTTATACACAACAACAAGGAATACGATACCTATTACAAACATTAGAGCCATCTGCACCCGACTCATTTTTTAATTGGAACTTTTTTGACACAATTTTACAACAAAAAGAAGGATTTTCGCCTTATGTGTGGGAAGACAAAGCGTGGGAGTTTTTAAATGCCCATCCACAAATTAAAAAGCGATTTGAAGAAAAGAAAAAAAACGATTTAAAGTTTGCTAAAAATTGGTATTCCCAGTTGGATTGGATTCATAAACAATCGCCCTATTACGAGAAATCACACCTTCGATACCCTATCGTTAGGGTGGGTGGTTAAATATTCTTTTGGAAAAAGCAATTTGATGTTTTCATACGATTTTTTAAGTGCTTTTTGCGATTTTTCAAAATTTTTCCATTTTACTTTTTCAATATCCTCATTGGTTTGAGGCGTGAGCTTTCCTTTGTATGGTGTAAACATTTCAAACCAATAGGTGATTTTAAGTTTGTACTTACCATTACGTTTAAAAATATGATAAGTTTTGGTAATAAACTTCTTTATTTCCAGATTTTTAACACCGGTTTCTTCTTCAACTTCTCTAATTGCAGCTTCTTGATAAGTTTCACCTTTTTCGAGACCTCCTTTGGGTAGGTCCCAACGTTTATTTCGGTAAATAAAAAGAATTTCTTGTTTACTGTTATAAACCAGACCACCGGCAGCTTCAACCACCTGTATTTTTTTTCTTAAAAAACGTTCTAGTTTTTCTTCGTTTTTATGATAGATGTTAACATATAAAATCGCCCCGTTGGTAATTTGTTCTATTAGTTGTTTCAACTTTACCTCCTTCAATGGTATCGAAATGTACTTTTTACCAATATTTTTTTTAGTGGAAAGAATTATTGGAATATCTTTTACAAAAACTTTATACATTTGCCATATGATTTTACACAAAGAAACGGCGCAAAAAACCGCCGAGTTGCTACTGCAAATTAAGGCAATAAAATTACAACCGCAAAATCCGTTTACTTGGGCATCCGGATGGCATTCTCCTATTTATTGCGATAACCGAATCACGCTTTCTTATCCGCACATACGCAACTATTTACGAGAGAATTTGGCAAACCAAATTGAAGAACTTTACGGAAAACCTGATGTAATAGCAGGAGTAGCAACCGGAGCTATTGGGATTGGTATGTTGGTAGCAGACTATTTGAACCTTCCTTTTTGTTATGTTCGTCCACAGCCAAAAAAACATGGTAGGCAAAATAAGATTGAAGGACAACTTGAAAAAGGACAAACCGTTGTTGTAATTGAAGATTTAATTAGTACAGGGAAAAGTAGTTTACAAGCTGTGGAAGCCCTAAAAGAAGCTGGAGCAGTAGTAAAAGGAATGGCTGCTATTTTTACCTATGGGTTTGTGGTTTCTGAAGAAAATTTTACTCAAGCACAAGTACCATTACATACACTTAGTGATTATCATAACCTAATTCAGCAAGCTGAACGTTCTAGTTATATTACTCAAAATGAGAGCGCATTACTTCAACAATGGAGGGAAAACCCCGAACGTTGGGGAAAATAACCAAAAAGGCATTCGAGTTTTTCGATTTATGATTTGTAAATTCCTCACTAACTCATCAACTCAATCCTCACACCTCACAACTGCCCACTGAATACTGCCTACTGCCTACTGAACACTGCCTACTGAACACTGCCTACTGAAAACTGATACAACTTCCTCTATGAATTCATATATTTTTTGTAGTTACGTGTTTTCATAGATACAAAAAC
>JALWYP010000515.1:1632-10278 GCA_026992695.1 Flavobacteriaceae bacterium | reverse complement strand
TCTTGTGAAAAACAAGAAACGGTCATAAACATAAACAACAAAATCAATCTAATTTGCATGGTTGTAATGTTGTTGTATTAGTTTCTGTGAGGGTTTATTTTGCGGTGTAAATCTATTGTTTTCTTCGCCACCTACCTTGTTGTGATCTACAAACCATTTCCAAATAAAGCCACCTGCAAAATAATTTTCGTCCCAAATTTCTTCAAAAAGGGCACGTAATAATATGGTTTGAGATGCTAAATTTGTTTCAGAAATAGTTCTATGGGTTGTCCAAGGTTCTTTACCTGCAAAATCGATACTTCGATAGCCGTATTCGGTAAAGATTATTTTTTTATTGGTTTTAATAGAGAGGTTTTTCATTTCGGATTTCCATCGTGCCCAGCCTTTTTTAGCTTCGGTTAAAGTAGGTGTTTTGCTGTTTGAGATTGGAAAATAGGCATCGATGCCTATATAATCCATTTTTTTCCAGAAAGGTACGCGTTTGTATTCGTCCCAATTGGCAGCATAGGTGAGTTTTCCGGAATAAACTTTTTTTATTTTACTAATTAATTCATCCCAATATTGAGGTCTGTGTTTGATAAAAAGTTCCAATTCAGTAGCAATGCATAATAATTCGCAATGGGTTTCTTCGGCTAATGTTGCATAGTTTAAAATAAATTTTTCGTACGATTGTTCTAATTCTTTCCAGTGTTCTTCCGAAGTCATTTTTAACAATCCGGTATATTCACCGTGCCAAATCCATATTTGAGGTTTTAGCATGATTTTAATTTTATTTTTTTGAAGCAATTCAATGTATTGCTTAACACCTTCGTTGGTTTCACCATACCATTGTCTTTCCGTGTTAAAAAAAACCTCGGGATGTTCGGTGTTTTTAATAAACCCAAAAGGCATTACAGATGCGTAATTAGCATTAATTTCAAGCAAAGGGTTTATACTTTCTTGCATTAAAGCATTGGGTGAGGCTACCAAACTCACACCGTTTATTTTTTTAACGGTTTGTTGGCTGCAACCTGTTAGGCGCACCATAAAAAAAAATAGGATAAACAATAAAAATAGTTTTCGCATAAGTGCTAAAGTAGCAAATAATTAAAAAACCGCTCGTAAGCCTATGTTAAATGTTTCGCCAAGACCGGTATTGGTACCTGTTACAAAATTGGAATACAAGACTTCCACATTAAGTTCTTGTGTAAGTTGGTATTTAATACCACTACCCAGAGTCAGGTAGGTTTGCGTAAAATTATTTCCTAAATCCAATCGCTGGAAATATTGTCCCGAAACTAAGACCGTAAAATTGGAAGACGGAAAATAACTAAAAAATACGCCGGGAATAAGATTTAAACTGTTGTTTGCAAAACTTTTATTTTTATCGCCCAAGTTTAACTCGGTGTTAAGTTCTCCAAAAAACTGAAACGTATCTCCATCAAAAGTATAATCGTAAAACAATCGGTTTTGCCAAACCATACTATTTTGCTCTAAAAAAACACCATTTTTAACTTCATTTTTAATCAGCGGAATGAAAAACGAACTTTGAATAGAAAAATTTCCAATTTCTTTAAAAGGAACAAATTTCACCGAAGGAGCAATAGCCGTTAACCCCGAACGCGCCGTTCCCGATTCACCGTCGAATTTAAAAACATCAAAGGCTTTTCTGTCTGCTATTGCATTGCTTCGTAAACGTAAAATTACACCTATATTTATGCGTTTATTATTGCTTACACCGGTGTATGCCTCTAGTGTAGAAGTAAAATAGGTTTGTCTGGGCTCTTTTCCGGAAGAAAAAGTACTCTTGGTTTGCGTATACATGTTGTTAAACCACTTAAGGTCGTAAGTGCCTTTATCAATAAGTTTTGAAGGAGTTAATGTTTGTATTACCGAACCTGAATCTTCTTCTTGTGCAATAAGGGTACTACCAATAAGGATAAATAGAATACAGATATATTTTTTCATAGCGATTAGTTTTAAAATAAATCGTCGTGTTAAAAATAACATCCTTACAAAAGTTGTTTAAATAGAATTGTTTTAAATAAGTAAGCATCATTAAGTTTTTATAGTTATATTCGACATACTCTTCAATAAAATTATTACAATGGAGCACATTGTCATTATAGGAAACGGAATTGCCGGAATTACGGCAGCAAGACATATTAGAAAAAAATCTGATAAAAAAATTACGGTTATTTCTGCCGAAAACAAGTATTTTTTTTCCCGAACGGCATTGATGTATGTTTATATGGGACATATGAAGTTTGAACATACCCAACCTTATGAAGATTGGTTTTGGAAGAAAAACAAGATTAACTTAAAAGAAGGATTTGTAGAAAAAGTGAATACCAACAACAAAACGCTTGTCTTTACTTCCGGTGAAACATTAACATACGACAAACTCATCATAGCAGTTGGCTCCAAGCCCAATAAATTTGGTTGGTCCGGACAAGATTTAGAAGGTGTTACCGGAATGTATTCCAAACAAGATTTAGAAAAAATAGAAACCCTTGCGCCCAACGCTATGGTTTGTAAACGAGCCGTTATTGTAGGTGGAGGTCTTATTGGTATTGAACTGGCAGAGATGCTGCGAAGCCGTAACATTCCTGTTACCTTTTTGGTAAGAGAAAATAGTTTTTGGGACATGGTTTTGCCTTCCGGCGAAAGCCAAATGATTAATAATCATATAAAGGAACATCACATTGATTTACGGTTGGGAGCAAATTTAAAAGAAATTTTACCCGATGAAAACGGCAAGGCACGAGCTGTAGTAATTGCCGAAACCGGAGAAGAAATAGCATGCGATTTTGTAGGTCTTACAGCAGGGGTTTCCCCCAATATAAATTTTTTAAAAGAAAGCGGTATTGCGATAGGAAGAGGCGTTAAAGTAAATAAATTTTTAGAAACCAACATCCCGGATGTGTATGCCATTGGCGATTGTGCGGAACAACAAGAACCCGTAAACGGAAGACGCCCCATTGAAGCCGTTTGGTACACCGGAAGAATAATGGGCGAAACCGTTGCGCAAACCATTAGCGGTACCAAAACCGCCTACCAACCCGGACATTGGTTTAACAGTGCCAAATTTCTCGACATCGAATACCAAACCTACGGTTGGGTACACGGATTAGGAGGAAAACCTGATTACGAAGAGCAATTTCACTGGAAACATCCCCAGAAAAATAGTTGTGTAACCCTTGCTTATCATAAAGAAACAAACCAATTTTTAGGAATTAACACTTTTGGGATAAGAATGCGACATGAAGTTTTTAACCGCTGGTTAAACGAAAAAAAATCCATCGATTATGTAATCGAAAATTTAAGGGAAGCTAATTTTGACCCGGAGTTTTATTCCGGTTTTGAACCGTTTATCAAAAAAGCATTTTTTCATCTTTCAAAAACCCTTCAGAAATGAACAAAATAGAACATAATATGAGCGTGACTGCCGGTTATTTTCCGGTTCTTTCTGCAAAACAAAAAATTTCGCTTCTTATCGGAATTTCAGGGTTATTTCTTCTGTTGCTCTCTTTATTTAATATAGAGATGCCAAATACAATGAGTTGGTTAATCATTTCTTTGCTTATGCTTATTGCCGGAATTAGTTGGTATGGCTTCGAAAGTTACAAAGGATTACCCAAAGGAATAAAAAATAACGGGGTTTGGTTCAGGTCTTTAACAAATAAAGGTGTATTGGGTTGGATAACCGCCGTTTTTCTCACCCTTTTTTATATTGTACTCTACTTTTATCCGCAGTATTTGGGTTTTCAAGAAAGTGGTGATAATACCGGATTAATTGCGCTTTTTGACCCGTTAAGCAAATTATTAAACGGCAACCCAGCCAGCCAGTGGTTTGTTTATGGTACATTATATACCATTGCCATTTTTTCTTTCGGAATTAAATTTATTTTTAAATACCGTCACAACCGTTACGAAGTAATTCGCACCATTAGTGTTATGTTTTTTCAAACGGCTTTTGCTTTTCTTATTCCCGAAATAATGGCACGGTTAAACAGTACCCTTCCGTACACCGATTTAAAAAACCTTTGGCCGCTTGCCTATTATAACTTTGAACAATACCGAGTAGACGGGTACTTAAATTCGGGTACTATTGGGTTGGCATTACTAATTTTTGGTTTGGTTGCTACTTTTATTATCACGCCTATTTTAACCTATAAATACGGAAAAAGATGGTACTGTAGCTGGGTTTGTGGTTGTGGCGGTTTAGCCGAAACAGCAGGCGACCCTTTTAGACATTTATCTAGTAAAAAACGCAGTGCTTGGAAACTGGAAAGATGGTTAATTCATGCCGTTTTGGTTTTTGTAGTTTTAATGACCTCAGCAGTTGTTTACAGTTATCTTGGAGAGGACTCCTCAAAATATTGGTTAACAAAAGATACGTTTTTAATAGGTGTTGCTTTATTTATCACGATTGTTTTTGCGTTATTTTTTATTTTTAAACGCAATGAATTAAAAAAAGATGCCCGTTATGGAGCCATTGGAGCTTTTGTAATTATTGTTGGGTTGTTATTGCTTCATTTTTCTACCGGAAATACGTTGTTTTTTATTCCTGCAGAAACCTTAAAAAAAGCATACGGATTTTTAATTGGAGCTATTTTTTCAGGTGTTATTGGAGTTGGGTTTTACCCGCTTTTAGGGAGTAGAGCTTGGTGCCGTTTTGGCTGTCCTATGGCAGCAATGATGGGAATTCAACAACGTTTATTTTCCAAGTTTAGAATCACAACCAATGGCGGACAATGCATCTCTTGCGGCAATTGTTCTACCTATTGCGAAATGGGAATAGATGTAAGAGCCTATGCACAAAAAGGACAGAATATTGTAAGAGCCAGTTGTGTGGGTTGCGGTATTTGTAGTGCGGTTTGCCCCAGAGGAGTTTTAAAATTGGAAAATGGAAGTCCGGAAAACCGTATAAATTCAAATGACATTTTATTGGGAAATGAAATAGATTTACTTTCTTTGACAACTAAGAAATAAACTCATTTGAAAAACAAAGCAACAGATATAAAAGTCATAATTCCGGCTTATAACGAAGAAGCTTCAATTGGTAAGGTAATTAAAGCTATACCCAAAATAGTTTCAGAAATTATTGTGGTTAGTAACAACTCTTCAGATAACACCGAAGCGGTAGCAAAAAATGCCGGTGCTACCGTATTAGTCGAAAAAAATAAAGGCTACGGATATGCATGTTTAAAAGGAATAAAATATATTTCCGAAAAAGAAAAAAAACCCGACATTGTTGTATTTTTAGATGGTGATTACAGCGATTATCCCGAAGAGCTTTCCAAAATAATTGCTCCTATTACAGAAAACAACTTTGATTTTGTGGTAGGAGCCAGAGTAAAACAATTGCGCGAAAAAGGTTCGATGACGGTACCGCAAATATTTGGTAATTGGCTGGCAACTACTTTAATGCGAATTATTTACAACTCAACTTTTACCGACTTAGGTCCCTTTAGAGCAATAAAATACAATACGTTAGTAGCACTTGAAATGGAGGATAAAACCTACGGCTGGACGGTAGAAATGCAGCTAAAGGTTTTAAAAAAGAAAATGCGTTATAAAGAAGTACCTGTGAGGTATAGAAACAGAATTGGCACATCAAAAGTTTCCGGTACCGTAAAAGGTGCTATATTTGCAGGCTATAAAATTCTTTGGTGGATTTTTAAATACAGTATAAAGAAATGATTTTTGAATCTATTATCATAGCAGTCTATACCATCGCTTTGGTGCTAATTTTCGCTTACGCTTTGGCACAACTTAATCTGTTGTTCAATTATTTACGAGCAAAAAAGAAATTAGAAGATGCACCCAAGTTTGATTTGTCTAATCCGGATGAAACACCTTACGTAACCATCCAATTACCCGTTTATAACGAACTGTATGTAATGGACAGGTTGCTTAAAAACATGGCACAAATAGAATATCCCAAAGATAAATTGGAGATTCAAGTGCTTGATGATTCAACCGATGAAAGTTTTGATATTACTGCAAAACAAATAGCAGCACTTCAAAAAACCGGACTCGATATAAAACACATTACCAGAGAAAACAGAGTGGGTTTTAAAGCCGGAGCTTTAAAAGAAGGTTTAAAAACCGCAAAAGGCGAATTTATAGCTATTTTTGATGCCGATTTTCTTCCGCAAAAAGATTGGTTAAAAAAAACCGTACCTTACTTCAAAGATTCTAAAATTGGTGTTGTTCAAACCCGTTGGGGACATATAAACCGAGACTATTCAATTTTAACAAAAGTACAGGCATTTGCTCTTGATGCGCATTTTACTTTAGAACAAGTAGGTAGAAACAGCAAAGGACATTTTATTAATTTTAACGGTACAGCAGGTATCTGGCGTAAAGAATGTATTTTAGACGCAGGTAATTGGGAGGGCGATACGTTAACCGAAGACTTGGATTTAAGCTATCGCGCCCAACTTAAAAACTGGAAATTTAAATACTTGGAAGAAGTTGAAACACCTGCCGAGTTGCCGGTAGTAATTAGTGCAGCCCGTTCGCAACAATTTAGATGGAACAAAGGCGGTGCCGAAAACTTTAGGAAAATGATGTGGCGAGTTATTAAAAGCCCAAACCTTTCGGTTAAAACAAAACTGCATGGTTTGCTACATTTGCTAAACAGCACGATGTTTTTAAGTATTTTTGTTGTTGCCGTTTTAAGCATCCCTATGTTGTATATTAAAAACGAATATGCCCATTTAAAAATGTACTTTATCGTAATGAGCTTTTTTATAATTAGTACGCTAATCTTTTTTATTGCGTATTGGTTTACGTTTAAAAATATTTATGGTGGCGGATTTTTAAAATTCCTTGAATACACAGGGATGTTTTTTATTTTCTTTTCGGTAGCAATGGGGTTTTCCTTACACAACACCATTGCAGTTTGGGAAGGACATAATGGTAAAAAAAGTGATTTTGTACGCACTCCCAAGTTTAATATAAAGTCGTTAAAAGACAGTTGGAAAAACAACAAATACCTTTCTAAAAAAATATCGCCAAATATTGTGATTGAAGGATTATTAATGCTTTACTTTGCTTTTGGAATGTATAGTGCCTTTGTAGTAGGAGATCAAGGAGGTGATTTTGGGTTATTCCCATTTCACTTTATGCTTTTCTTTGGCTTTGGATACGTGTTCTTTAAAAGTTTAACAAGTAAAGTATAATTGTAAATCTAACTAACCATTAATAAAACAATTTTACGTTCGAATATCATTTTTTTATTCTTTTGTGCGGTTACTTTTGCACAAGAGAAAGATTTTGTTGCTCCTTTTCCCGAAAAAAATTTTTACTATCAAATTGAATTAAAGCATGATAACGATTTTCTCTTCGGGGAAGATCGTTATTATACCACCGGAAATTTTGTTACCTATCGAGTTGTTTTAAACCGAGAAAAAGACAGTTTGGTAAAACGGCAACACCACTACACACTGGCTCAAGAAATTTTTACACCTACAGATGTTTTAGAAACTATTTACACCCGATACGACAGACCGTATGCCGGATTTTTAGGATTTCAATATATGCACAGTATGGCTTTTAAAAACAGAGTCTATGAGGTTACTTTTTCTGCCGGTGTAACCGGAGAAATATCTGGAGGAGATTGGTTGCAAAATGCATTTCACAGTGGTGTTTCGGGTTCGCGAGCTACACAATGGATAGCTCAAATTGCCGAAGGATTAACCCTCAATTCGTATGTATCATTTACACAAGAATGGTTAATGAGCACACAACCTTTAGGCATTTACATTGCCCTTAATCCTAAAATAGCTATAGGCACAAAAGATATTTATGCGCAAAATGATTTTGTGATGTATTTCGGAAAAAAGCAACCTGCCTTTAACAGCATGGCATACAACCAAATAGGTAGTATGCAAAAAGAGTTTTTTGTTGTAGTACGTGTGGGATACAGATATGTATTTCACGATACCATGCTACAAGGTAATTTACTGGGCGACAGTTCTTTGTTTACCGTAAGACCTTCGCAAAATATATTTATTTATAATATTGAAAATTATTTTAGGTACAAACGATACGAAGCCAAATTGTTTTTAAACTTTATTACCAAACGAACCAAAAAAGCGCAAGAGCACCTTTATTTTTCGTTTGCTATTGCGAAGCAGTTTTAAAAAAACTGTTCACACCCGCTTCAATAATGCTTGGTTTTCCGCAGAGTGTTATAGTAGCTTTTGTACCTATTCTGTATTGTTACAGCAAACAAAAACTACATTACCAAAAAAGAAACCTTAGTTAGACAAAGATGCTTAAGAGATAGTAATAAAACGCACTGTTTTCTTTAAATCAATTAAGAACCGGAACAAAATTTGTATATTTGTTATGGCAAAAACAAGATAGTTATGGATATACAAGCAGAAATAAAATGGATACAAAAAGAATTAGATAATGTTAAAGATGAAACTTTATTAGAAGCTATTAAAAACATTTTGAAGTATAGAAAAAAAGTATCGTCAGAGCGTATTAGTATTGAACAATACAACAAAGAAGTTAACGAAGCAATAGCAAGAGTTGAAAATGGGGAGTTTTATACACAAGAAGAAGCGGAAAAAATAATGGATAAATGGTAAGAAAAATTGTTTGGGATAAAGAAGCAATTTTGCAAATGGAAGAAGTTTATGAGTA
>JALWYP010000515.1:968-1622 GCA_026992695.1 Flavobacteriaceae bacterium | reverse complement strand
GCTCTTTACAATCTGCATATAAAGTTAGAAAATCAATAAAAGAAAAAGTACAAGATTTATCAGAATATCCGGAAATTTACCCTTTAGACAGATTTATAAAAGATAATGATGGAAGTATAAGAGCTTTTGAGAAATACAGCTATCGGATAACTTATAAAGTAAAAGAAACTGAAATTATTATTGCGCGAGTTCGCCACACAAGTAGAGAGCCATTAGAATAGTAAACCCTTTGTTTTGCGAGAATCCAACACCATAACGTATATTATAGCAGCTATTATTTTACTTCACTTTATAGTTGGGTTTGTGTATCTTATTATTAAAATGTCGCCGAGAAAAGAAGATAAAACAAAAGATGAAACTACATTGAAAGAAAAGGAGTAAGCGATGCAGGAAATCGAACGAAAATTTTTAGTTAAAAACGAAACATACAAACAAAAAGCTTGTAAAATAAGTAGCATTGTTCAAGGCTTTTTAAATTCCAATCCCAATCGTACTGTTCGCATTCGGGTACAAGACAAAAAAGGATTTATTACGGTAAAAGGGCTTTCAAACAAATCGGGAACCACCCGTTTTGAGTGGGAAAAAGAAATACCTTACAATGAAGCAAAAAAACTACTTGAATTATGCGAACCTAATTTAATCGAAAAAAAACGA
>JALWYP010000515.1:0-958 GCA_026992695.1 Flavobacteriaceae bacterium | reverse complement strand
TGTAAAAGGAGTTATAAGTTGTATAATTGGAAAGAACATCAAGAATAAATTCTTCTTCGATTGCTTGTTTCATCGAGTAATTATGAAATGGATAAAATCTATGTTTTATTTCTCTATTTTCGTCAGTGTATGTTTCATCGGATTTAACACCAAAAGTTTCCAAAGTTTTATTTTATTTTGAAAAGCATTTACTTTACCTTTATCGTACCTAATTTAATTAAAAAAAAGCGATACCAAGTAAAAGCAGGTAAACACACTTTTGAAATAGATGAGTTTTTTGGTGAAAATAGAGGTTTAACCATAGCTGAAATAGAACTTGCAACCGAAAAAGAACCCTTTAAAAAACCCGACTGGTTAGGCAAAGAGGTAACCGGCGATGTGCGATATTACAACTCCAATCTTAGCAAACTACCGTATCGAAATTGGGCGATTTAATTTTTTTTATTACTTTTAACAAACTCCCCGTTTAATTTTTTTAAAGTCATGCTAAAACGCTTACGTTTAGACACCATCCTTTTTTTGGATATTGAAACCGTACCGCAACACCCTAGTTATACCCAATTGGATGATGAAACAAAAATACTTTGGGAGCAAAAAACAAAATACCAACGCAAAGAAGATTTCACACCCGAGGAGTTTTATGACCGAGCCGGAATTTGGGCAGAGTTTGGTAAAATTGTTTGTATCTCCGTAGGGTATTTTGTGCTAAAAGGCGACCAACGCAATTTTAGAGTAACCTCCTTTTTTGGAGAGGAAGCCACTATTTTAAAAGAGTTTAAAACCTTATTAGAAACCCATTTTAACAAACCACAACATGTACTTTGTGCCCATAACGGAAAAGAATTTGATTTCCCTTATATTGCCAGAAGAATGATTATTTTGGGAATAGACATACCGTTTAAATTAAATTTATTTGGTAAAAAACCGTGGGAAGTTCCTCATTTAGACACGCTTGAAC
>JALWYP010000514.1 GCA_026992695.1 Flavobacteriaceae bacterium | reverse complement strand
CTAGGTTTTGAATAAGCGTCACAAAATCATCTACATAAACAAACAAGAACGGAAATATAAGTAAAGCTACTAGTACCGAATATAAAAACATGCTAAGCTGAAAATTAATGGCTTGTCTTCCGTTTTCATTTACAAAAGGTTTGTCTTTATGAACAACCCATAATAATATGGGAAACAAAAAGTTTCCTAACGGAAAAAAATACTTACTAAATGTAGATATGTGAAGTATTGAAGCTACAGTTTTTTCGTTTTCGGTTATTAGATTTTTCATCTTTCAGTTGTTTCTTATACAAAGATAAGTATAAAAACAGGTAGTATGTTACGCATAGTACTATAATTTAACATTATTTTAACATTTTAATAGATGTACTTGATTGTAAAATAGGGGTTTGTGTAGTTACAAAAGAATTTTTAAAATTAAAGTGATGTTATTAACAAGAAGTTTTAGCAACTTTTTATAAAAGTTGAATAATGCAAACATAAGTTGTGTATTTTTGCTTTTTAAATACTAAAACAATATAAATACATATAAAATGAAATTTTTTGTAGATACAGCCAACTTAAATCAAATACGTGAAGCCCAAGATTTGGGTGTGCTGGATGGAGTTACCACCAATCCCTCACTTATGGCAAAAGAAGGAATTACCGGAAAAGAAAATATTTTAAACCATTACAAAGCAATTTGTGAGATTGTAGATGGTGATGTTTCTGCCGAAGTAATTGCTACCGATTTTGAAGGAATGGTACGAGAAGGAGAGGAGTTAGCTGCTTTAAATGCGCAAATAGTTGTAAAGTTACCAATGATAAAGGATGGCATAAAGGCTGCAAAATATTTTAATGATAAAGGAATTAAAACCAATGTCACATTAGTCTTTTCGGCTGGGCAAGCATTACTTGCTGCTAAGGCAGGTGCAACGTATGTTTCTCCTTTTATAGGAAGATTAGACGATATTTCTACAGATGGATTAAACCTTATTGCAGAAATAAGAGAAATTTATGATAATTATGGTTTTGAAACGCAAATATTAGCGGCGTCTATCAGGCATACCATGCATGTATTAAATTGTGCAAAAATTGGAGCCGATGTAATGACCGGACCATTATCTTCTATTTTAGGTTTGTTGAAGCATCCTTTAACAGATATTGGGTTAGAAAAATTTCTTGCAGACTATAAAAAAGGTAATTAAAAACGTACTATATAATGTTTAAAATGCTACTATTTAGTTCATTTTGTTTGTTGCTTTTGTCTTGCAACGGAAAAATGGAAAGTAAACAAGAAAATTTAAAAACACCAGAGGTTAACCCTCCTGCTTCTACTGATAACATGTTTGATGATAGCAGAACTTCCTTGCAATTAAATGCTATGCGAAAGCAGCATCAGTTAAAAAATATGCGTAGTCATCTAGAGGCGGTTCAAGAAATTATAAAACTACTCGCTCTCGAAAAGTATGGTGATGCTTCTAATGTAGCTGAGTTAAAATTGGGTTCTTCAACAGAGATGAAGTTAATGTGTGCCTCGTTTAACAACAAAGAATTTGAAAATTTAGGATTGGCGTTTCATAAAAGTGCAGATTCTATGAGTGAAATTTTTAAACAACGCGATAAAAACAAATCTTTACAGGCATTATCTACAACGTTAAACTATTGTACAGCATGCCATAGTAAATTTAGACAATAACTATTTTTTAATGATTAATTGTTATCTAATATTTAGACAACAATTTTTCGAATGTCGGGCTAAATAAATTAGCATTATTTTGTTTAATAACGCCTTTTTCAGAAACGATAAATGCTTTATTAAGTGAAGAAATAACCAGTTTTTTTGAAGCATCTTCAGTATTTTTTAATTGGTATTCTTCAAGTGGATTAAATGCTAGATTTGATACAATATTTTTCCAAAGATTAAAATTAGAGTCCATGTTAATTCCTATAAAATCAAATTTTGGGAATTTTTCAGAAAATAGTTTCGCTTTTTTATGAACCTCTCTGTAATGATTTTGAGCATTTGCACTCCAAAAATAAATAACAGTTGGCTTTTTTATAATACTGTGTAAATCTACAAAAGTGGTATCTGTAGTTGTGAGAAATAAATTGGGGATGACATTTCCTATTTTTAAATTTTTATATTGTTTTGCTAAACCTAACATAAGTTCATTATGATGCTTGTTGTTATTGGTTTTAAAAAATAGATTTACAATTTTATTTCTAGATTCTTCACTAGTACAAGATTCAAGATACCGCTTGGTACTATTATAGATCATGCTGTTTCTTAAATCGTTGTTTTGTACTAAACTGTCTATTAGTCTTATTTTTTTAGAAACGTGGTTATAATTTGCTTGATGCAATCTTTGTTGCTTGTTGGTATTGTTTTCCCAAGCTAAATTATCAAAATATCGGTTGAGCAATCGGTAATAAGAAAAATACCATTGTAACTCATTGCTTTTTAAATCTATTGAATCTCGATACGAATAAAACTTGTTAGGATATTTAACTTTCTTATATCGGTTTACAGCAGTATAACGTTCTTTTTTCGAAAAATAATCATAATTAATTCCTGCTTGCACAATTTTATCAAATTTAGAATCAAATTCTAAGTTTTGATTGTATAATGAGTAAATATGCTTTCGTATGTTTTTAAGCGAATCTAATTTTTTATTAAAATCTTGCGGAGAAAGCGTATAATAGGCAGGCATTAACTTATTTTCTTCTTCATTTATTAAAAAAAGCTCCATTAAAAGATTGTTGCGTTTTGCTCCTTTGCCGGTGTAAGTTAACGACTCGTCAAATTCTAGGGTATTTACCCGTAACATTAAACTGTCTCCGGGCTTTAAATAAAATGCTTGAAACTCTTTATGAGTAAAGGTGTAAAGTCCTTCGGGTAGCGTATCGTTTTTATAAATAAAAAAATTATGCTCGTCCAGCGGAATACTATCTATCAATTTTTCACCTTTATAAAGACGTACATTGTCACCGTTAGGATTAACAATTTCTCCTCCAATCCAAATACTGTTTTCTTTTTTATCATGAGTTGTGTTGCATGATAAGAAGAAAAACAACAGTGCTATTGTTAAAAGTTTACTCATTTTGTTATTGGTTAGCACAAAAATAGTAATAC
>JALWYP010000513.1 GCA_026992695.1 Flavobacteriaceae bacterium | reverse complement strand
AAACACGATAAGCAATTCCAATTGTTGGCGAAGGTGAATTTTTTCGTGATTAATAAGCACTTTGTTTTCTTTTAACGATTTATGTCGCAAAATAATAAACGGAAATAACGTAATACCCGTAAAACCTTTTCTAATTAAAAAACGATTAACTAAAATAAACATACCACAAGATACTATTTTCTTATTTTTGCAAAATGAATTTGTTTAAAAAAAATATTCCGCTAGAAGAAGGCGATTATTACGTAACCCCAGAAGGCTATAAATGTTTTACCAAGCAATACCATTTAAAACGAGGGTATTGCTGCCAGAGCGGTTGCAGACATTGTCCGTATGGGTACGATAAAAACAAAAATTAATCTTTCTGTAACAAAAAGCACACGCAAACTACTAACTTGGTAACCAACCCTAAATAATTGAAAAAAGAACTAGAACATAGTTTTGTACAGCAACTGGAAAAAAACCAAAACATTGTGCATAAAATATGCCGATTGTACACCCATGACAGGGAGTCGCATAATGATTTGTTTCAGGAAATAACCATACAATTATGGCGAGCTTATCCTAAATTTAGAGGAGATTCAAAGTTTAGTACCTGGATGTATCGAGTAGCACTTAATACTGCTATCACCTTATACCGAAAATCGAAAAGGAGAATACAAACACAAGATTATGAAAACATAAGTTTTAAAATACAAGCCGAAGAATATGACGATACTACCGAGCAACAACTAAAATTAATGTATGCTGCTTTAAAAGAATTAAACGACATTGACAAAGCACTAGTGTTTTTATATTTGGAAGACAAATCGTATAAAGAAATTTCGCAAACCTTAGGTATATCGGAAATAAACGCAAGAGTAAAAATGAATCGAGCAAAAGAAAAATTAAGAAGAATATTAAACCCATAACCCTATCATGGATATACTGGAAACATTAAAAAAACAATGGCAAACCAGAGAAGTAGAGCTTCCTAAGCTTTCGTATTCTGATATTTACCAAATGCTGTTAAAAAAATCTTCTTCTATTGTAAAATGGGTTTTATTAATTAGTATTGCCGAACTCCTCTTCTGGATAAGTTTAATTTTTCTAACACCCGATTCCAACAAACAATTAATGTCAGATATGGGAATTGGTAAAATAGTAAACTACTCCAACTACATTCATTTTACTATTGTGGGTGTTTTTATCTATCTGTTTTACAAAAACTATAAAAACATTCAGGTAACCGACAGCACAAAAACCTTAATGAATAATATTTTAAAAACACGAAAAACGGTTCGGTATTTTGTATATTATAATATTGGTATGTTTATACTATCCAGCATTTTAGTAGATGCTTATTTTTATTCGAAAAGTGAAAAGTTGTATGAAGTAATGAATTTTGCCTCAAAAGGAATACCACAAGAGGGTTTTGCCACTTATTTTATTATTATACAAGTACTTGTAGGCATTATAGTAGCCGGATTGCTTATTTTGTTTTATTGGTTAATTTACGGCTTATTGCTAAAACGATTAAAGAAAAATTATAAAGAGCTTGAAAAAATAGATCTTTAAATTGTTTTTAAAAGGTTAATACTTCCATTGTCGTTTTAGGTTTTCTTCTTCCGCTTTTTTTAGTTCTTCTTCCGAAATAACTTTCAAAAAAGAAGGATGTTGCTCAATAGCAAACTGTAATTTTTCAACAATCTCTTCTACGGTATCATTTTCGTAATCTATGTCCAACGGTGGCTTTATAACAATAGATTGTAAGATGCCTTTCTTTTTCACCCGAAGTCCTTTTTTGTCAAACGAGCGTCTAAAACCGTCTATTACAATAGGTACAACAATGGGTTTGTTTTTTTTAATGATATGAGCTGTTCCTCTTCGTATGGGTTTCCAAGGCTTGGTAGTACCCTGCGGAAAAGTAATCACCCAACCTTCTTGTAAGGCTTTAGAGATATTACTCACATCACTCATTTTTACTTGTCGTTTAATT
The DNA here is from genome assembly GCA_026992695.1 of Flavobacteriaceae bacterium. Lineage (GTDB taxonomy): Bacteria > Bacteroidota > Bacteroidia > Flavobacteriales > Flavobacteriaceae > Marifrigoribacter. The sequence goes on along the minus strand of JALWYP010000513.1, from coordinate 1,142 downwards.
TCCTTGCCTTTTTCGCGCCAAGTTCTTTCAATACTAATTGATCCGGCATAAGCCAAAATTTTGGGTAACAAACCGGATTTCATTGTTTCTTTTGCAGCAACAAAATAAATATTAAGTTTGGGGTTCCATAAATAACCAACATTTTTTATACTATCTACTCTCCCACTTAATGATGCATTAAAAACGTGAAGCATCGCTACAACATCTGCAAAATAGGTTTGGTGATTAGAGACAAAAAGCACATTGGTTTCGGGTAAGTTTTTTATTATTTCGCTTCCTTCAATTTTTAATTTGTTAAATCCTCTAAAACGTCGATGGGTTAAAGCACCTAAAATACGTATTAACCAAAGTTTTAAAAATAGTATATGTCCAAAAGAATTCTTTTTAAAAAGATTCATATAATTTAATTTAATTGAAACAACGTGTACAAAGTCGTTAAAAAAGGGATGCTAATATACAAAAAACACTTATTACAACACCTGTTTTAACAATTCTCGTACCTCGCTAAGCATCATTGCAGTAGCTCCCCAAACGGTAAAACCCTGTATTAAATACGCCGGTACATCTAGATTAGTAGCATACGAAGTGGTAACATTTTTAGTGCCAATAATTTTATCATCCATAAAATCTTGCAACGAAATTTCTAATACGGCTTCAACTTCTTCAACTTGCCTACAAAATTTGGGATTGTAATGAAGCAACCCTATAAACGGAAACACATTATAATTACTGGGCGGAATGTAGACCTTACTCAAGGCTTTTATTACTTTTATATTAGCGGCATTTACTCCTATTTCTTCTTCTGTTTCGCGCAAAGCCGTATCTTGCATGGAGGCATCAATAGGCTCCCATTTTCCGCCCGGAAATCCTATTTGATTACTGTGTACTCCTTTATAGGTTTTTCTTTGAATTAAGACAAAATGCGTTTCGCCTTTTTCTGAAGGATAAAACAAAACCATTATTCCTGCTTTTTTTACCTTTGTATCGTCTAGATGTAATGATAACAAATATTGGTAACGTTCCAGCGGAGCCATTTTGTAATGTGCTGTTTTTCCGGGAAGTTCAATTTTTGCTATTTTAGCAATCCGTTTTTTAAATTCTTCAAAAATCACGTATGAAAAAAATACTATTTAGTTTATTTG
>JALWYP010000512.1 GCA_026992695.1 Flavobacteriaceae bacterium | reverse complement strand
TTATTAATTTATTGATTATTATTTTTAGTGTGACGGTTTTCTAATATTTCTTGATGAAGAATGGGTTTTTGTTATTTTCCATTTTCCGTCTATTTTTTTAAGATCGGTTGTTGCTACACCTTTCTTTTTTATAATTCTGGGTGCAATTCCTTTTTCTTTATTTTCTTTAATGTCAATGGTATAAATATAGGTTTCGGTTACAAATGCAAAAGGCATTTCTACTTCTACATCTACCGTATAATCTGAAAAAATAAAGCTATTAAAATGCTCTAACTCAGGTCCCAGATGATGGTCTAAGTAATTTGCATAAGTCCCCTCAGACCCACCCGACTCAAAAACGGTGGCTTCTTTTGTAAAAAGCTCAAGAGTACCTTCTGTGGTAAGGTTTTGTATTGCATCTTTATAGCTTTTCATTACTTGTTTTACTTGCTCTTTTTCAGCATTAATATCGGTTTTAGTTTCTACGTTAGCATTTTTTAACGTTGCAACTTCTTTAATCTTTTCTTCTTGTTTATTATTGCAACTAGACAAAGCAATCATTGCTACAAAAAGGAATACTACTGTTTTGATGTTCATGTTTATTAATTTTAGTGATTAGTATTTATTTTAAATCTATTTTTCTTAATCGTAATGAATTAGCAATCACCGATACCGAACTAAAACTCATAGCAGCAGCTGCAATCATTGGCGATAATAACAAACCAAAAACAGGAAACAAAACTCCTGCCGCGATAGGAACTCCTAATACATTGTATATAAAAGCAAAAAACAGATTTTGTTTTATGTTTTTCATTACTGCTTTTCCTAAATTAACAGCTTTTACGATGCCTAGTAAATCGCCTTTTACAAGCGTTACTTCGCTACTTTCTATGGCAACATCGGTTCCGGTTCCCATCGCAATACCAATATTGGATTGGGCTAATGCCGGAGCATCATTTATTCCGTCTCCCGCCATAGCTACAATTTTTCCTGCTGCTTGAAGTTTTTCTATAACTTTTAATTTGTCTTCGGGTAAACATTCGGCTTGAAAATCGCTTAAATAAAGTTGATCTGCTACATATTTTGCTGTTAATTTATTATCTCCGGTAAGCATCATTACCTCTACTCCCATTTGTTGCAGTTTGGCAATAGCTTCTTTACTGGTTTCTTTAATGGCATCAAAAATGGTTACATATCCCTTTACCGTTTTGTTTACCGAAATGTACGAAACTGTTTTTCCGTGTTGTTGTTCGGTTTTTACATTTTCTTCAATTGCAGGAGGAATTTCAGCATTAATTTCTGCCATTAATTTTTCATTTCCAACAGCAATTTCTTTACCGTTTACTGTACCGGTTACTCCTTTTCCTTTTACCGCTTGAAAATTTTTGGCATCTAAGAGTGTAAGTTTTTCAGCTTCTGCCTTTTTTACAATGGCTTCGGCTAAAGGATGCTCGCTGTATTTATTTAGCGAAGCAATGTCTAATAATAATTCTTTATCAAATTCATTAGAAGCATTTGCTACATTTTCAACAGAGGGTTTTCCTTCGGTAATGGTTCCTGTTTTATCGGTAATTAATACATCTACTTTATTTAAATTTTCTAAGGCTTCGGCATTTTTTATTAAAACACCGTTTTGTGCTCCTTTACCTACTCCTACCATCACAGACATAGGTGTGGCAAGACCTAATGCGCAAGGGCAAGCAATAATAAGTACGGCAATGGCATTTACAAAGGCATATACCATAGCGGGTTCGGGACCAAAATATCGCCAAACGATAAAAGTAGTAACGGCTACCGCAATAACAATGGGTACAAAGTATTTGGATATTTTATCGGCTAATTTTTGAATGGGTGCTCTGCTTCGGCTCGCATTATTTACCATTTGAATGATTTGCGAAAGCAACGTTTCTGAGCCTACTTTTTCGGCTACCATAATAAAGGATTGGGTTCCGTTTATGGTTCCTGAGCTTACGGTATCGCCTACTTTTTTATCTACCGGAATAGGTTCACCGGTAATCATACTCTCATCGATGCTACTGTGACCTTCGGATATTTTTCCGTCTACCGGAATTTTATCGCCGGGTTTTACACGCAATAAATCACCTTCTTTAATTTTATGAATAGAAATTACTTTATCGCCTTCCGGTGTAACTAAAGTAGCTTCAGTAGGTGCTAATTTTAAGAGTTCTTTTATAGCTCCGCTTGTTTTACTGTGTGCTCTGGCTTCTAACAACTGTCCTAACAATACTAAGGTTAAAATAACGGTTGTAGCTTCAAAATAAACAAATACGGTTCCGCTATCGGTTTTAAATTGGTCTGGAAATACATCTGGAAAAAGCATTGCTACAATGCTAAAAAGCCAAGCTATTCCGGTTCCAATTCCGATAAGGGTAAACATATTAAAATTGAAAGTTTTTATAGAAGTCCAAGCACGTTCAAAGAACATCCAACAGGCATAAAAAACAACCGGCAATGACAATGCAAATTGTATCCAGTTCCAAGTATATTGATTAAAAATTTTCAATAAAGGATTGTCTGGAATCAAGTCTGCCATAGCAATTAAAAAGATAGGAACGGTAAAGGCTACGGCTATTTTAAACTTTTTAAGAAGTTTGTTGTAGGTTTTGTCTTCTTCACTTTCGGTAGGTTCCATAGGTACGAGATCCATTCCGCAAATAGGGCAACTTCCGGGTTCATCACGAATAATTTCGGGGTGCATTGGGCAGGTGTATTGTACTTCGGTAATGGCTTTGGGTTGTTCTACTAAATCCATCCCGCAGACCGGACAGCTACCTGCTTTGTCATAGGTTTTTTCACCTTCGCAGTGCATTGGGCAATAAAAAACGCCATTTCCATCAACTGGCTTTATGGCTTCTGCGTGTTTTTCGTGTCCGGGCATTTCAATAGTGTAATGCAAGCCTGCCTTTAATAAAGTTTCTTGCAATTTTTCTAAGGGTACGTGTTTGCTCATTTCTAAAGTTACTTCTCCTTTTTTAAGATCGGTATCTATTTTAGTAATGGCTTTAAGGCTGCTTAGTGCACTTTCTACACTGGTTTTACAACCAACACACGTCATTCCGTTTACTGTATACGTATGTTTCATTGGTGACTTATCATCCTTAGGCAACTCTATAGTAT
>JALWYP010000511.1 GCA_026992695.1 Flavobacteriaceae bacterium | reverse complement strand
AAAATACTTCGTACGATTTTTTTATATTATTTTACCGCTAAAAGCTCTACATCAAAAATTAAAGTAGCATTAGGAGGTATAACACCACCGGCACCCGTTTCTCCGTATGCTAAGTTTGATGGAATTACAAATCTTGCTTTATCGCCTTGGTGAAGAAGCATAATTCCTTCGTCCCAGCCTGCAATAACATGTCCGTTTCCAATGGGAAACGAAATAGGCTCGCCTCGGTTGTAAGAAGAATCGAATACACTACCATCTGTAAACATACCTTTGTAATGCACCGATACGGTTTGCCCCTTTTCCGGTTTTGGTCCGTTTCCTTTTTCTACAATCTTATATCGCAAGCCACTAGGCGTTTCTTTAAAACCTTCTGTTAGTTTTCCTAACAATTCTTCTTGTGCTTTTTTTGCTGCTGCTTCTCGTTGGGCTTTGGCTCCGTTAAATTGTCTAAATGCTTCTACGGCATTCCAATTTTTTGCATCTTCGCCTTGTCTAATGATTTCTATGTGTTTAATTTCATCACCTTGCTCTATTGCGTTAACAACATCTTGTCCTTCTAGTACTTTTCCAAAAACAGTATGTTTGTTATCCAGCCAAGGCGTTTCAATATGTGTTATAAAAAACTGGCTTCCGTTAGTTCCGGGTCCGGCATTTGCCATAGATAAAACTCCGGGGGCATCGTGTCGTAAATCGGGATGAAACTCATCGTCAAATTTATAACCGGGACCTCCGGCTCCTGTTCCGTCTGGATCGCCACCTTGAATCATAAAATCGGGGATTACTCTATGAAATTTTAATCCGTCGTAATAGGGTTTTCCTTGAGGTTTTGCGTTGTTTTCCAGATTTCCTTCGGCAAGAGCAACAAAGTTGCCTACCGTTCCGGGTGTTTGATTGTAAGTAAGTTGGGCTAAAATATCGCCTTTTGTAGTTTCAATTTTTGCGTAAATTCCGTCTTTCATTGTTTGTGTTATTTTTTGGAATTGCAAAAGTACGATTTTAACATGAAACTTAATTGAAATAAAGAATTTTAAGTTTCTAGGAAAGAAGATGTATCTTGATCATTTTCATCCACCAGACTGTCGGGAATATCAATAATAGGAATATTTTGCTGCGTATCTGAATAATTGTCGATATCGAAAGTTGCCATAGAATCAACTAATTTTGAGCTTACTTTCACCAAGTAAACCGTTTCGTCTGTGCGCACTTCTACCGCTTCAATTTTTTGATTTTTTGAATTTGTAAACCGAATAATGTGATCATCATCATAACCATAGGGATACTTTTCAACTAAAAGTGAAAGAATTTCGGGTGTTAATTTTTTGAAATCTACTATTACTCGCTTCATAATTATGATTGGTTTTGGGATTTCAACGTTTTAAAAATACAAAAAAAAATGTAACCAACTAGTTTCTTTTAAAAATTCAGATAAAAATCGAATGCCTTGAAAATTAAATCGTCTGCAACTTGTATGTCTGTTTGGCAAACCCCGATTTCCTTTAGCAAAACAAATAGTACTTTTCCGTTTCGGTTTTTTTTATCGGATTTTGTGTAGCTTAAAATCGAATTTATTTCATCTTTAGAAAAATAAATTTTCGGAAAATGTTGCAACAATACGTTGGTTATTTCTTTTAAATCTTTTTTAGGAAAATTTAGTAGCTCTGAAGAAATATAGGTTTCTAAAATCATTCCTATCGCTATTGCCTCACCGTGTAAAAGCGGCTTTTTTTGACTATTGGTTAGCATAAAAGATTCGATTGCATGACCAAGTGTATGTCCGTAATTTAGCGTTTTTCGAAGATTTTTTTCAAATTTATCTTGTGCAACAATATTGTTTTTTATTACAATTGATTGTAAAATTAATTCTGAAAAATCTTCATTATAGGTCATCGGTGTTTGCTTTAAAACATCCCAATAGCTTCGTGAAGCAATGAGTCCGTGTTTAAACATTTCGGCAGTACCTGAAACGAATTCTCTTTCGGGTAACGTTTTTAAAAACGAAGGAACAATGGCAATTTTAAAAGGTGAAACAATGGTTCCTATTTGATTTTTTGAGTGATTAAAATTAACTCCATTCTTGCCTCCAATTGCTGCATCTACCATTGCCAATAAGGACGTAGGTATATGAATAAACGAAATGCCTCTTTTATAGGTTGCCGCAACAAAGCCACCCAAATCGGTAACCATTCCGCCTCCTAAGTTTAGCAGCAAACTTGCTTTATCTGCCTCTTTATCTACCAATTGTTGCCAAAGCGACAAACATGTTTCTAAGGTTTTATGTTCCTCGTTGGCTTCAATACAAAAAACAGTTGGTTTGCTTTCTATTTTACAATATTCTAAAAACACCGGAAGACAAAATCGTTTTGTATTGGTGTCGGTTAGAATAAAAACAGAAGAAGGCTGTTTTGTATTTATCGCTTCGGCAATAGATTCCCAAACCTTTTTACCATAAAAAATAGTATCCGGAAGTGTTTGATTTTTATTCACAATTTAATTTTAAGATGCTTCAAATCTAAGTATATTTGTAATATATTTTGCAATATGAAAACAAAATCACTTTTCGAAAACACCCAAGTAGCTTTTCAGTTAAAAAGCGACTCTGAGTTAGAGCGTGCTTATTTTTTATTTAAAATGATTGCTAATGAACCTTTAGTAAAGATAGGCACAGCAGTAACCAAATTTGCTCTCAACGTACATTTACCTGTTGAGGGTCTTATACGATCTACGGTTTTTGATCATTTTTGCGGTGGCGTAAACGAACAAGATTGTATGCCTGTTGTCGATAAGTTATATCAAGCAGGAGTATATTCGGTGTTAGACTACTCGGTAGAAGGAAAAGAAGAAGAACAACAATTTGATGCTACCACCAAAAAAATATTAGAACTCACACAATTTGCCAAAGAAAAGCCGGCAATGCCATTTTCGGTTTTTAAACCTACGGGATTGGGACGTTTTGAAATTTGGCAAAAAAAATCTGAAGGAGCAACACTTTCTTTAGAAGAAGAAAAAGAATGGGAAAACATAGTTAAAAGATACGATACCATTTGCAAAGCAGCTTACGATGCCGACATTATGTTGCTTATCGATGCCGAAGAATCTTGGATGCAAGATGCTGCCGATGAT
>JALWYP010000510.1 GCA_026992695.1 Flavobacteriaceae bacterium | reverse complement strand
GCTACAACCATATACCCAATTTCCCTACCGCAACCGTAGAGTTTCATAAAGGAAAACTCATTTACGGAACGCTTTCAGGAAAAAAAGTGATTATCATGCAAGGACGTTTTCATTTATACGAAGGCTATTCGCTGGTAGATATTACCTTTCCGGTACGCGTAATGCATCAGTTAGGAATAAAAAAATTATTGGTAAGCAATGCAGCCGGAGCCTTAAATCCAAATTATAAAAAAGGCGAAATAATGCTTATAGACGACCACATAAATTTACAAGGAAGCTCTCCCTTAGCCTTTAAAGGAGTCGAAAAAATGGGCGAACGATTTGTAGATATGAGCGCGCCCTATGATGCAAAAATGAATCAAGCCATAACAGCCATTGCTCGTAAAAACAACCTTACACTTCATCAAGGCGTGTATGCCAGTGTGGTAGGACCCCAACTGGAAACCCGAGCAGAATACCGCTATCTAAGAATCATAGGCGCAGATGCCGTAGGAATGAGCACCGTTCCCGAAGTAATAGTAGCCAACCATTTAAATATTCCGGTAAGCGCCGTATCCGTGCTCACCGATGAGTGTGACCCTAACAACCTGCAACCCGTAAATGTACAAGAAATCATTGCAACCGCCATGCAAACCGAACCCGATATGATAACCCTCTTTACCCAACTAATATCCCAATTATAAGGGCGTGCCCTCTTACGCTATCGCTCTGAGGTCGGGCTATCCGCGCTACATGGTAGCTTGCTTCTATCCCTCACGCAAAAACTGTAAGTTGTAAAAATAAAATTCGACAAAACCCTTCAAACACCAAACACAAGAGCATGAGTTACTTAAACGCAACAAACGATTTATACAAAGAAGCAGCACTCACCCCAGATGTTGGACTTTGCTGCACCACCAACCCCATTTGGGAACTGCCTGGTTTAAAAATACCAACCATCATGCAAGAAATGAATTATGGTTGCGGAAGCACGGTACATCCCAGAGACCTTACTAATAATCCAAAAATATTGTACGTGGGAGTTGGAGGCGGAATGGAACTCTTACAATTTGCCTACTTCTCTCGTCAAAAAGGAGGTGTTATAGGTGTAGATGTTGTAGATGAAATGCTAGAAGCATCTCGCAAAAACTTTATAGAAGCCGAATCACAGAACCCTTGGTTTAAAAGTGAATTTGTAGATCTTAAAAAAGGGGATGCGATGCATCTTCCAGTAGAAGATAATAGTATTGATGTTGCAGCACAAAACTGTCTCTTTAACATCTTTAAAGCAGACGATTTAAAAAAAGCCATTGCCGAAATGTACCGAGTGTTAAAACCACACGGAAGATTAGTAATGAGTGACCCCACTTGTGAGCAACCTATGAATGATGAATTACGTAACGATGACAGATTACGTGCTTTGTGTTTAAGTGGTAGCTTACCCATTAAAGAATACGTAAAAGCATTAACCGATGCCGGTTTTGGAACCATAGAAATTAGAGCAAGAAAACCTTACCGAATCTTAGACCCAAAAAATTACCCCACCAACGAACTCATTTATATTGAAAGTATTGAAGTTGCAGCCATAAAAGACCCAATACCCGCAGACGGACCGTGTGTTTTTACAGGTAAAGCCGCCATTTATTTTGGTGAAAATGATTTTTTTGATGATAATGCAGGACACATTTTACTAAAAAATCAACCCATTGCAATTTGTGATAAAACTGCAGGAGCTTTAGCTTCTCTTGGGAGAGACGATATTTTTATTAGCAAATCTACTTATCATTATGATGGTGGAGGATGTTGTTAATTGTAAGGCTTACTTACTTTTACAGACCTATTGTAAAAGCCCAAAAACATATTAAATGAACTATTTATTCCTTATACCAGCGGTCATGTTGTTATCCACGTCTTGTTGTGGAGCAAAACAACCTACAACCACCGATAAAATTGTAAAAACAGATGCTCAAGAAACCCCAAAACCACCCGAAACTGTTGTAGAAGAAGTAATAGAAGTCGAAGAAATTACACCAAAACCCGATACTCCTATTGTAGAAACTCCCGTGGTTGAAGATGCAGTTGATGTAGAAGAAACAGAACCCGAAACTCCAGCAAAACCGCAAACCGTTTTTGACCATAGTATTTGGAATAACCTACTACAAAAATATGTTTCTAATGATGGTAAAGTAAACTATAAAGGGTTTAAAAACGACCGCTCAAAACTTAAAACTTACATTAACTTGTTAAGTGGAAATACACCAACTAATTCGTGGTCAAAAAATGAAAAATTAGCCTATTGGATTAATGCCTATAATACATTAACAGTCGATTTGATTGTACGCAATTATCCTGTAAAAAGCATCAAAGATATTAACGATCCTTGGAAACAACGCCTTTGGAAATTAGGTGACAAATGGTATAACCTAGAAGAAATTGAGCACCAAATTTTACGTAAAATGAACGAGCCAAGAATACATTTTGCAATTGTTTGTGCTTCGTATTCTTGCCCAAAATTAGCTAATGAAGCCTATAATGCAGAAATTTTGGATACACAACTTACAAAAGCTACTAAAGATTTTTTATCCGATAAAAAACGTAACGAAATAACTCCAAAAAAAGTAAAACTCTCTAAAATTTTTTCGTGGTTTGCAAAAGATTTCAAACAAAACGGAAGTCTCATAGACTTTTTAAACACCTATTCTGAAGTGAAAATTTCTAAAAATGCCAAGAAAACTTTTAAAGAGTATATTTGGACTTTAAATGAGTAAACAAAAAGTATCCATAATTATTCCTATACTCAACGAAGCAGATAACATTGGTCATCTGCTTCAACATTTAATAAGTAATTGTACATTTAAAAAGAATTTAGAAATTATTGTGGTTGATGGAGGAAGTCAAGATAATTCATTTAATATAGTTTCCCATTTTTCTAAAAAAAACAAAGTTGCTTCTATCATTTCTTCCGAAAAAGGAAGAGCCAGACAAATGAACGCAGGGTCAAAAATTGCAAAAGGAAATATTCTTTATTTTTTACACGCCGATAGTTTTCCACCCAAAAATTTTGACCAACTTATTATTAATGAAGTTGAAATTAATAGTCCATCGAATGCTTCGGTAATTTTTACAGTTGAAATTTTAAGAAAAATTAAAGCAGGTAAAGAA
>JALWYP010000509.1 GCA_026992695.1 Flavobacteriaceae bacterium | reverse complement strand
AGTCTATTCGGGAGCAACCGTCTATGTTAATGCCTATTGTATTTTGTTCAAAAACATTATCGTGAATGTTAGCATCATAAATTTCTTTTAATAATAATCCGTACGAAGCAGATCCCCAATTAAAATGAAAGGTGTTGTGATGCATTTCAATAAATTTTGAAAACATTACAGCAACTCCGGCACCGTTTGATTTAAACTCATTTTGGTAGTATTCGTTATGGTTAGAGAACATAAAATGCAAACCATAGCGTATATTATGTTCACTTGTATTGTTGTAAATATGGCTTTTATTTACAAATTCAAGATAAATACCGTCTCGCATTCCCGAAATGGTATTTTGTTCAATTCGCATATGGTCGCATTTCCATATATGCACTCCATTACCCGAAGAGGTTTCGTTTTTAGATTCTCCTTTAATTTGGTTGTTTTTTAAAACTCCATACGATGAACTTTGTATGATAAAAGCATAAAATACATGGTCGAAAATATTGTTTTTTAATTCAAAATTTTCACTTTTTGAAACAAATATACCTGCAATTTCTTTGGTATAACTCATTCCTACATTAATAAAATGCAAACCCGAAATGCTAAAATTAGTAGCTTTTACAGCAAAAATGCTTTCGGTATTATTTTCGCCATCCAATACAGGCATATCTTCGCCTATAATATGAACAGATTTGTTAACAGTAATTAAATGTTCTTTATAAACTCCCTTTTTTATAAAAATAGTATCTCCGTCTTGAGCCAGTGCAACTCCGTCTTTAATACTTTTAACCTCACAAGTAGCACAAACGGTTATGGTTTTAGATTGTGAAAATACCGAAGCATATAAGCCGAAAGCAAAAACTAGTAAGAAGCGATGTTTTTTAAAGATTGGCATCACGTTATTTGGCTAATTGGGCTTTAATTTGATTCCAGTTATATAATTTTCCACCCATTTCATCTGCTGTTTTTTGAGCAGTTTCTTTTGAAGAAAAAGCAGAAAGGTTTGCTCCCATAGGGCTTTTTATTTTTTCTGAAATTAAATAAGTTGCCGTTGTTGCATTTATTAAATTGCCAGGGTTAGCATAATCTGCAACCAAAACATACGCCATGTTGTCTTCATTATTGTCTTTATTAAGTTTCCAAATAAGGCACTCAACTGAATCAAAGGGGTAGGAGCGTCCTTTTTTAGTCACATATTCTGCTGCGTGTGTATTATCTACAACCGTCATATCACAATTATAACAATGGTCATGACCGTACTTAATTTCTTTGGGTTTTACATTACAAGAAATAATTGAAAAAAGGATAATAACTCCCAATAGTATAAACTTTTTCATGATAGTTTTATAAATTAAGTGTAAAGATGTAACAAAACGAGCAAATTTTTATAAAAAATGCTCGCTTTTTAAAAATAGTATCAAAAAATGTTATTGGTTTTTTTCTTTTTTCCCTCTAAAAAATGCGAGTAAAGACAAAACCATACCACTTGCCATTAAGTAGGCTCCCATTGCAGGATAAGAATATACCTCAAAATTAAGTATTTTTTTATACCCAAAAAATGGAGGCTGGTAGCCCATTAGTTCTCCTGTTTCCGGGTCGGTAATTTTGAGGATGGCATTGGGGTCTAGATTATGCCCATAACTACTAAGCCATAAATAAAAATCGTATAAACCGGCAATGCCTAAAATTACCATAACTAGTAACCAGGTTAGGTATAACTTTGGATTTCCTTTAAATCCTGCAAACAAACCAAAAGCAATCATGATACCTACCACTATTGGAAATACAGTAAACTCGATAAAGGGTTCCACTTTTTTTGCAACAACATTTTCCTCAGTAGGTAAATGTTTCATACCAATGTAATGATTTAATAAATCAATATTTTTTACATCGTTAAATTGCACTCCGTCAGAGAGGTGGGTAATATGAATATTTAACCCGAGAGGTTCAGGATATTGAGGAGCTAGTAATGTGATTTTCCATAACGGAAACAGATACAATGCAGCTAATAAGAGAGCTCCAATAATCATTAATATTTGTGATCTTTTCATGATTTAAAGATTTAGAAAGTTTGCTTGATTTTGTACTACAAATTTACAACACAATTAAGAGGTTTTATGTAACAAAACTTACATAAAAGATTAATTTATCCTTTTTTAGTATATTGTTTTACAGTAACTTGATTAAAAAAACGAGTAATCCATTTTTTTTTTGAATTACTCGTTTTTAATATTTAATTATGGTTGTTATTATTCTTCTCCAGGAACATCGCCGTCTAGTGTATATTTAAGTGGTGTGTTAGAACCTCTAGGTGAAACGCGAATATAACCTTGCATTTCTTGGTGTAATGCAGAACAGAAATCGGTACAATAGAAAGGCCATACACCTACTTCTTTAGGCTCCCATACCATTGTTGCGGTTCTTCCGGGCATAATTAACATTTCTGAAGTATTGGCTCCAATCATTGAAATACCATGAGGAACATCATAATCTTGCTCTAAGTTAGTAACGTGGAAAAATACTTTGTCACCTACTTTTACTCCTTCAATATTATCTGGGGAGAAGTGAGAACGAATCATAGACATATAAATATGTACTTCGTTCCCTTTACGAACCACCTTAGTATCTGCTTCACTCTTAACAGCGTAAGGGTGTTTGTTTTCATCTAATTTATAGATTTTTTGTGAGTTGGCAGCTACTTTATCTGCTGCTATACCTGCAGCATAGTGAGGTTCTCCAATCGTTGGAAAATCTAATAATAGTTCTAGTTTGTCTCCAGAGATATCAAATAATTGTGCAGATTGACAAACCTCAGGACCGGTTGGCAAGTAGCGGTCTTTAGTAATTTTATTCATTGCTACTAAGTACTTATCATCTGGTGTTCTAGAGTTACCGCCCGGAATCATTAAGTGACCTACTGAATAGTAAACAGGGTGTCTGTCTATTACTTTTAAGTCTTTTACATTCCATTTAACCACTTCAGAAGAAATAAAGAAAGTGGTATAAGCATTACCTCTAGTATCAAACTCGGTGTGTAGAGGTCCTAAGCCAGGTTGGTCTAATACGCCATAGTTTACGGCATCAAATTTAATTACCGGAATACCGTATTTTTCACCATCAAAAGCTTTGTCTTCAATAGCTTTAAGCATTTTTGTAAA
>JALWYP010000508.1 GCA_026992695.1 Flavobacteriaceae bacterium | reverse complement strand
CTATATAATTGGGGATATTCAAAAAACTAGGTTCTACCTTAAAAATGCGCTTAAAAATAACTTTGAGTATAGTTTTATTTTAGAAGAATTATTTCCTTCGGTTTATAAAAACAAAAAGATTCTTCAAATAATAGAACAACATAAAAAACCTTCGATATAAAATACGTATTTTTGATACCTTATTTAAGGCTATTTAAAGTATGCAAAATCGCACAACGTTTCAATACATAATCATTTTATTAAAAGGAATGGCAATGGGAGCCGCCGATGTTGTACCCGGTGTTTCAGGCGGAACGATTGCTTTTATTTCCGGCATCTACGAAGAACTTATTACAACCATTCATAAACTTAATTTTTCATTTTTTAAAACTTGGAAAAAAGAAGGGTTAAAAATTGCTTGGAAAAATTACAACCTATCTTTTTTAGTAAGTTTGCTTATTGGAATTGCCATAAGTATTCTTTCGTTGGCTAAATTAATTACTGTATTATTAAAAAACCACCCTGTATTAGTTTGGTCATTTTTCTTTGGGTTAGTACTTGCAAGTATTCTTTATGTAGGTAATCAAATTACAAATTGGAAAATCTCAACTTGGGCAATTTTAATTCTATCCTCTCTACTTTCATATTGGATAACAATTGCCGAACCTATTGGATCGCCAGATAGTACTTGGTTTTTATTTATTGCAGGATTTATTGCTATAATTGCTATGATTTTGCCTGGTATATCCGGAGCTTTTATATTATTATTACTAGGTGCCTATGCTACTGTAATAGGTACGCTCACACAACTTAGTGATGGAATTACAAAATTAGATACTTCTTTAATAGGACAAGCCATCTTAAAATTAAGCTTCTTTGGGATGGGTGCATTAATAGGAATAAAAGTTTTTTCAAAAGCTTTAACCTGGATGTTTGCCAATTATAAAAACCTTATTCTCGCAGCATTAACCGGTTTTATGATTGGTGCGTTAAATAAAGTTTGGCCTTGGAAAGAAGTACTTAAATATAGAATAAATAGCCACGGAGAGCAGATTCCGTTTTTAGAAAAAAGTATTTTACCCATTCATTTTAACGGAGATGCACAGTTAATTTATGCATTAATTTTAGCTATAATAGGTTTTCTTACAATCTTTTTACTAGAAAAATTGGCAACAACAAAAACATCTTAAAAAATGGCTCAACCTCGCTCTTTTACAGATAAGTTTTGGTTGGTATTAAAAGGATTAGCCATGGGAGCTGCCAACAAAGTACCCGGCGTTTCGGGAGGTGTGGTAGCTTTTGTCGCCGGTTTTTATGAAGAATTTATTTATTCGCTACAAAAAATTAATAAAAAAGCTTTTGCACTGCTATTAAACCGAAGGTTTAAAAGTTTTTTCCAATACATTAACGGTTCATTTTTAGGGTTATTAATCTTAGGAATGGTGATTAGTTATTTTAGTGTTTCCAAAATTTTAGATTATTTTTTATTACACTTTGAACTTTATGTATGGAGTGTGTTTTTTGGAATGATTGTAGGTTCTATTTATTATATTTCTAAAGACTTTGGCAGATGGACAAAAAAATATATCGCCTACCTACTATTGGGTATTATTGCCGGAATAAGCATTAGTTTTTTAGAACCCGCAAAAGAAAACAGCAACCTTATTTTTGTGTTTTTTTGTGGAATCATAGGTGTTTCCGGAATGACACTTCCGGGACTCTCAGGCTCCTTTATTCTCATATTGTTAGGTAATTATGTATTGCTTTTGGTAGATTCTGTTAATGCACTTTTTGATACACTTTCAGAAATCTTTCAGGGAGATTTTTCGTTTATTGAAAATGTTGCACGAATGCAATTATTAAAAGTTTTAACCGTTTTTTCTTTAGGATCTGTTGTGGGTTTGGTTACGTTATCTAATGTTTTGGGATATCTATTAAAACATTTTAAAAAAACTACATATGCTATTATCATTGGTTTTATCACCGGCTCATTAGGAGTGGTATGGCCTTGGAAAACTAAAATTTTTGAAACAGACGCTGCCGGAAATATTCTTTTTGATGCTAACGGAAGAGAAATAATTAAAAGTTATAATCGTTTCTTTCCGTCAGAATTTTCGCACCAAACTATTCTTTCGATTTTCTTTATTATTGTAGGCATATTTATTGTAGTAAGTTTAGAGTGGTATCAAAAAGCAAAAACAAAAAATAATGGCTAAATACGGGTTAATAGGCAAAAACATTTCATATTCCTTTTCAAAAACATTTTTTACTGAAAAATTTGCTTCCGAAAAGAAAAAACATACCTATGAAAATTTTGATATTACCACTATTGAAGAATTTCCAACTATATTAAAAAACAACCCAACATTAAAGGGGTTAAATATTACCATTCCGTATAAAGAAGCCATTATTCCATATTTAGATAAAATAAATCCTGAAGCAATAGAAATTGGAGCCGTAAATACCATTAAATTTTTAAACGATGGCAGGCTAATGGGATATAACACAGATCATTTTGGATTTGCTAAAGCAATAACTCCTTTTCTTCCTTTAAAAGAAAAAACGGCTTTAATTTTAGGAACGGGTGGTGCTTCAAAAGCCATATATCATGTTTTAAAAACGCTTGGGTTTACAATTCAATTTGTTTCCCGAAACAAAACTAAAAACGCAATTACATACCAAGAAGTAACCCCAAGTATTATTGCCAAACATTTTTTGATAGTTAATACCACACCCTTAGGAACTTTTCCGGATATTGAAAAAACACCTAACATTCCGTATCAAGCCATTACAACTAATCATTTTTTATTTGATTTAACATACAATCCACCCCTAACAACATTTATGAAGTTAGGTTATCTCAAAGGAGCAAAAGTGAGTAACGGGCAAAAAATGTTAGAATTTCAAGCACATAAATCTTGTGAAATTTGGAAAAACTAGATTTCTTCATCATTTTTAACCTAAAAATTGCATCCTATCTTTGCAGATTAAACAGTTGTTAGTATCTTCACCGCAAATAAATTGTGAACCTTAACATTGAAAAAAATGTCTGAAAAAGATTTGAATCAAGAAAATACTCCTTCTACCGAAGAGCAAGAAATTATAAAAACCCAATCTGCTAAAAATCAAGAAACGAACCAAATTGATAAAGCGAGTATCCCAGAA
>JALWYP010000507.1:562-3153 GCA_026992695.1 Flavobacteriaceae bacterium | reverse complement strand
TTAAATCTAATAATGGAAATTTATTATCATCGCAATATTTAAAAATTACTGAAATGATTCCGGCTTGTGTTTCCGAAACATTTAAAATTCGAGAAAATAAAACAGGACCAAACTCGCTTACCGTTGCCCGAAGTTTTACGCCACCTTGTTTTGATAGCGACAATATCTCTACAGGAAAAGCTTTGGGTGTAAACGGAATACCAATTTTTTTGTGTCGTTCATCAATCTTGGGATGTCCGGGACTGGGTTGTGCAATACCACTTAAGTCACCTTTCATATCCATTAACAGTACAGGAACTCCTTTATCAGATAAGTTTTCGGCAAGTACTTGTAATGTTTTGGTTTTTCCCGTTCCGGTAGCTCCGGCTATTAACCCGTGCCGGTTTAATGTTTTTAAAGGAACTTTTACTAATGCATTGGTAATGGTTTCGCCTTCCAGCATTGCAGCACCTAGTGTAATAGATTCTCCTTTAAAAGTGTTTCCTTTTACGATATAATCAAAAAATTGTTGCTTATTTGCCATAAGAATTTATTTGAGGGTAAAAATACTAATAGTTTTGAAATTTTTTGTTGTTATCTAAAATAAGATTTCAATGTCTAAATATGTACCTTTGCAAATATGACAGAAGAAGACAAAAAAAAAGTAAAGAAAGGAGAATTGCTTCCGCTAATGGAAGCTTTTTATACCATACAAGGCGAAGGGTATCATAAAGGAAGTGCTGCCTATTTTATTAGGATTGGTGGTTGCGATGTGGGTTGCCACTGGTGCGATGTAAAAGAAAGTTGGGATTCCCGTTTGCACCCACCAACGGCTACAAAAAAAATAGTTGATGAAGCTGCAAAATATGCAAATACAATAGTAGTAACCGGAGGCGAACCGCTTATGTGGAATTTGTTTCCGTTAACCCAAGCACTTCAACAAAAAGCAATGAAAACCCATATAGAAACATCCGGAGCTTACCCTTTAACCGGTAATTGGGACTGGATTTGTTTATCGCCAAAAAAAAATAAACTTCCCTTACCCGAAATATATCCTTTAGCACACGAACTAAAGATTATTGTATACAATAAAAACGACTTTAAATTTGCCGTACAAGAAGCAAAAAAAGTATCTCATAACTGTATTCTGTACCTTCAACCCGAATGGAGTAATCGAGAAAAAATGATTCCGCTAATCGTAGATTTTGTTATGAAAAATCCGGAATGGAAAGTTTCTTTACAAACGCATAAATATATGGACATACCTTAAAAACAAAAGGTTAATTGTTTTTTTAATACTTATTCAGAAATTTTTTCAAAAGGGACTTTTGCTCTAACATTTCCCCAGCCCAAGTGCATTAAAACCGTGTTTTTATCTTCGGTAAAAGTAATTGAAAACGCCTCTAAAGACTTATCTGCCTTTTCTGCAGGAACCTTAATTCGTGTAACATCATGTTCTTGATTATAATAATAAGCTCCCCAAGTATTCAAATCCAAATTTATAATTATCGTCCATTCTTTTTCTCCCGGAATGGTAAAAAAAGAATAGCTTCCGGGTGGCAATATGGCGTCGCCTAATTTAAAAGGTTTGTACAAAATAAGTTCGGTGGTTTCGTTAGCACCGGTTCTCCATACTTTGTTTTTGGGAGCCAAACTATCTAAACTTCTTCCTTTTAATTGAGGACGACTGTAAATAATCTTTATTTCTTTATTCGAGTTTTTATAACTTTTTGGAAAAACAGCAATGTCCAGAGGACTTACATTCAACTTACTAAATTCTTGTGAAGAAGCAGAAAAACCAAAGAGAAATACAATAAATAAAACAACTAAATTTTTCATAATGTTATGTTTAAGGGTTAAAGTTACTTTTTTATCCTAATTTACTAAAATTTATTGTGTTAATTTTCACACTACACCATTGCTTTAGATAAAAATGGAGTATTAAAGATGCCCAAAATTAAGTACCGTTAATGTGGTTATTTTTTTCACATAAATTGTTAATAACTTATTGCTTTAAATAGTCGTAAAGATGTTGTAAAAGCAGGGCTTTTGTTATATTTGCTTTTATTGAAGAAAATATTAAAAATAACACATATTTTTATGAGCGAAGAACAGAAAAAAGGAAGTTACGGAGCCGATAGTATTCAGGCTCTTGAGGGAATGGAACATGTACGTATGCGTCCATCGATGTATATTGGTGATATTGGAATAAGAGGATTGCATCATCTGGTGTACGAAGTGGTAGATAATTCCATTGATGAAGCGATGGCAGGTTATTGCGATCGAATAGATGTAACCATAAATGAAGACGGATCACTTACAGTAAAAGATAACGGTCGTGGAATCCCTGTAGATATTCATAAAAAAGAAGGTGTTTCTGCTCTCGAAGTAGTTATGACCAAGATTGGAGCCGGAGGAAAGTTTGATAAAGATTCGTATAAAGTTTCCGGAGGATTGCACGGTGTTGGAGTATCGGTAGTGAACGCACTCTCTGCGCATTTAAAAGCTACAGTGTATAGAGACGGAAAAATTTGGGAGCAAGAATATGAAAAAGGGAAAACATTGTATCCTGTAAAACCGGTTGGAGAAACTAACGAAAGAGGAACCCAAGT
>JALWYP010000507.1:0-552 GCA_026992695.1 Flavobacteriaceae bacterium | reverse complement strand
TCACAGTACCGAGGGTCTTAAAGAGTTTATTCGTTTCTTAGACGAAACTCGCGAGCCTATTATTGCCGATGTAATTGCTATGGAAGGTGAAAAAAACGGAATTCCCGTAGAAGTGGCAATGATTTATAATACTTCGTTTAACGAAAACTTACATTCCTACGTAAATAACATAAACACACACGAAGGAGGAACCCATTTATCCGGTTTTAGAAGAGGTTTAACGCATACACTTAAAAAATATGCAGATGCTTCCGGAATGTTGGATAAACTAAAATTTGATATCGCCGGAGACGATTTTAGAGAGGGCTTAACAGCTATTATTTCGGTAAAAGTTGCCGAACCGCAATTTGAAGGGCAAACCAAAACCAAACTGGGGAACAGAGAGGTTTCTTCGGCAGTAAGCCAGTCTGTTTCCGAGATGCTCGAAAATTACTTAGAAGAACACCCAAGCGATGCCAAAACCATTGTGCAAAAAGTAATTTTAGCTGCACAAGCACGTCACGCTGCTCGCAAAGCACGTGAAATGGTACAGCGTAAAACTGTGATGGGCGG
>JALWYP010000506.1 GCA_026992695.1 Flavobacteriaceae bacterium | reverse complement strand
ATATTCTTAGTTGCTGTTTTATTGGTAACACTCGTTTCTTGTAACGAATACCAACAAGTACTTAAATCTGATAATTTAGGTGCTAAATATAAAATGGCAGATTCGTTATACAATATTGGAAAATATAAAAAAGCATTGGTATTAATGGAGCAGTTGGTTCCTGCATATAGAGGAAAACCACAAGCCGAAAAGTTGATGTTTAATTATGCTAATACATTTTATAAGATAGGAGATAACTATCTTTCCGGTTATCAGTTTGAACGTTTTGTAAAATCGTACCCAAGTAGCGACAGCGTTGAAGTAGCCGCCTTTCGTTCTGCCGACAGTTATTATAAATTATCCCCAATTTATTCGCTAGATCAAAAAGACACCTATAAAGCATTGGAAAAATTACAAGGCTTTGTTGATCAATTTCCAAATTCCTCGCTCCGTCAACAAGCAAACCAAAGAGTTTTAGAATTAACTGAGAAATTGGAAAAGAAAGATATTGAAACAGCCAAACAGTACCTTAAAATTGGTGATTATATAAGCGATTATAAAGTTGCTATTGCTGCTTTTGATAATTTTATCTCGGATCATCCCGGCTCAAAATACAGAAAAGACGCTTTCTTAGGAAGGTTTCAAGCTGCATACCAAAGAGCCATTAACAGTTACCCTCAGTTAAGAGAAGAACGCTTAAAAGAAGCAAAAAAATATTATGATGATTTTGTAAAATATTATTCATCTTCCGAATTAATGGAAGAAGCTGATGCCATTTTACAAGACATAGACAAACGACTAGAAAAAATCTAAATATCAAGTTATTATGAAGGATTACAAAAACTCAAATGCACCCGATAATACAATTACATACGATAGAAATAAAATAGATGCTCCAACCGGAAATCTATATGAAGCCATATCTATTATAGCAAAAAGAGCAGTTCAAATTAACGGAGATATCAAGAAAGAATTACTTGAAAAATTAGATGAGTTTGCTACGTATAATGATAGCCTGGAAGAAATTTTTGAAAACAAAGAGCAAATCGAAGTTTCCAGATTTTATGAACGACTTCCAAAACCTCACGCTATTGCAATTGAAGAATGGCTTGAAAATAAAATTTATTATCGAAACACAAAGGAAGAAGATAATCAAGAATAGTTTTATACCATGTCTGTTTTAAGCGGTAAAAAAATTGTACTGGGCATTACTGCCGGTATTGCTGCTTATAAAACTACTTATTTAGTCCGCCAATTAATAAAAAAAGGAGCTCAAGTTAGAGTTGTAATGACACCTTCTTCACAAGAGTTTGTTACTCCTTTAACCTTAGCTACATTATCCAAAAATCCGGTTTACTCCTCTTTCACCAATCAAACAGAAGACACATTAGATTGGAATAACCACGTAGAAATTGGTCTGTGGGCAGATTTGTTACTTGTTGCTCCTGCAACTGCAAACACTTTATCTAAAATGGCGAATGGGGTTTGTGATAATTTATTGCTTGCGGTATATCTTTCGGCGAAATGTCCTGTTTATTATGCACCTGCAATGGATTTGGATATGTACCAACACCCAACCACTAAAAATTCTTTCGTAAAACTTTCAGAATACGGGAATATTCAAATTCCGGCTGCTTATGGCGAATTAGCAAGCGGATTAATAGGAGAGGGGCGAATGGCAGAACCCGAAGATATTATTGCTTTTATTGAAAAAGACATTCTAAAAAAACTTCCTTTAAAGAATAAAACCGTCTTAATTACTGCCGGACCTACTTTTGAAGCCATAGATCCGGTTCGATTTATAGGAAACCATTCCAGCGGAAAAATGGGATTTGCCTTAGCGGAACAAGCAGCCAATTTGGGTGCAAACGTAATTTTGGTGTCGGGTCCTACCCATCTTTCGGTTGTTAACAAGCAAATTAAACGCATCGATGTAGTATCTGCACAACAAATGTACGAGGCTGTTCATACAAATTTTTCAACTTGTGATATAGCCATTTTTAGCGCGGCTGTAGCCGATTTTACACCAAAAAAAGTAGCTGTTCAAAAAATAAAAAAGAAAGAAGATGTGCTTTCACTAGAGTTAGT
The DNA here is from genome assembly GCA_026992695.1 of Flavobacteriaceae bacterium. Lineage (GTDB taxonomy): Bacteria > Bacteroidota > Bacteroidia > Flavobacteriales > Flavobacteriaceae > Marifrigoribacter. The sequence continues at coordinate 1,095 of JALWYP010000506.1, read as the reverse complement.
TAAAACCAAAGATATTTTGGCTTCGGTTGGAGCAATTAAAGAAAAACAATTTTTAGTTGGGTTTGCTTTAGAAACACAAAACGAACTTGAAAATGCAAAAAATAAGCTTAAAAAAAAGAATTTAGACTTAATTGTATTAAATTCGCTTAACGATTCGGGGGCAGGTTTTGGAAAAGACACCAATAAGATAACTTTGATAACCAAGGACAATAAAATAATACCTTTTTCAGTTAAACCTAAAACCCAAGTAGCTAACGATATATTACAACAAATTATAGACCTCACTTATGCGTAAATTAATAGTTTTAATCATTCTTTTAAGTATTATTCCGGTAGTTTCGGCACAAGAACTTAATGCAACGGTAACAATAGATGCAGAGCAAACAGGACAACCTAATGCTCAAGTTTTTAGAACGATGAAGCAACAACTGGAAGAATTTTTATCCACCACACAATGGACAGATAAAGAGTATAAAAACCAAGAACGAATAGACTGTAGTTTTACTTTAATTGTAACCGAATACGATGGCGATTTTTTTAGAGCTACATTGCAAGTTTCCGCTTCAAGACCTGTTTTTAACACGACTTACGATAGCCCAACCTATAATTATAATGACAGACAAGTAACCTTTACTTACAAAGAGTTTCAACCTTTGGTATTTAATATTAATAATTTCGACTCTAATTTAGTATCTGTTTTAGCTTATCATGCCTATACAATAATAGGTTTGGATGCAGATACGTTTGCTTTAGAAGGAGGAAAATCGTATTTTGAAACAGCAAGACAAATAGTTAATACGGCTTCGTCGAGTAATTACCTAGGTTGGAAAGCCACCGATGGAACACAATCCAGATACCGATATAACGATGCGTTACTCTCTAATGTTTATTCAGAGTTTCATGTGGCAATGTACAAATACCATCGCTTGGGATTGGATTTAATGACGGATAAGCCCAAAGAAGGAAAATCAACTATTATTAAAGCAATAGGACATCTTAAAAATATAAACGACCGAAGACCAAATTCGTTTTTGCTCCGTACCTTTTTTGATGCCAAAGCCGATGAAATTGTAGACATATTTTCTGCCGGACCTA
>JALWYP010000505.1 GCA_026992695.1 Flavobacteriaceae bacterium | reverse complement strand
ACTATTATATTTGCAATCTTAAAAGTAAGATAAAACAAATTAAAAATTTCTAAATGAGCGCAAAAAAATTAAATCCTTTAAAAAATTTAAAACACGATATACCGGCAAGTATTGTGGTATTTTTAGTTGCATTACCATTATGTTTAGGAATTGCTTTAGCCTCTGGAGCCCCGTTGTTTTCAGGTTTAATAGCCGGAATAATTGGAGGTATTGTTGTTGGAGCACTAAGTGGCTCTCCACTAGGTGTTAGTGGTCCTGCTGCCGGCTTAGCAGTAATTGTACTAAATGCAATATCAGACCTAGGAGGTTTTGAAATATTTTTAGTTGCAGTAATGATTGCTGGTATTCTTCAAATTGTAATGGGATTTGCACGAGCAGGAATCATTGCTTATTTTTTCCCATCTTCAGTAATTCACGGAATGTTAGCAGGAATAGGGGTAATTATATTCTTAAAACAAATTCCTCATGCCTTTGGGTACGATAGCGACCCTGAAGGCGATTTTAGATTTCAGCAAGTAGATGGTCATAATACTTTTGATGAATTAATTCACATGTTAAGCAATATAAGTCCGGGTGTTCTAATAGTATCTTTAATATCATTATTAATACTAATACTTTGGGAAACCTCTTTTTTTAAAAAATTAGCCTTTACAAAACTTGTTCAGGGACCATTGGTTGCCGTTATCGTAGGAATAATACTAGCAATTGTTTTTGCTACAATTCCAAATCTTGCCATAAGTGCAGATCATATGGTAAAAGTGCCTATCCCCGACAGTTTTGATAGCTTTTTAGGAAACTTTTCACGCCCAGATTTTTCGGCATTATCAAATAAAGATGTATATATAACAGCCATAGTAATTGCAGTAGTAGCAAGTTTAGAAACATTACTCTGCGTTGAAGCAACAGATAAATTAGACCCATTAAAACGAGTAACACCTACAAATAGAGAGTTAAAAGCACAGGGAGTTGGAAATTTAATTTCGGGATTTGTTGGAGGACTTCCACTAACTCAAGTTATTGTGCGGAGTTCAGCAAATATACAATCTGGAGGAAAAACAAAAGCATCGGCTATCATTCACGGATTTTTATTACTAACAAGTGTTATTGTAATACCTAAAATACTAAACATGATTCCTCTTGGCGTTTTAGCAGCTGTCTTACTTGTTGTAGGATATAAGCTAGCCAAACCCGCATTATTTAAAAAAATGTACCGCGAAGGCTTAGGTCAATTTATACCATTTGTGGTTACCATTTTAGGTATTGTTTTTACCGATTTACTAATGGGGATTTTTATGGGAATGATTGTAGCCATATTCATCATATTAAGAAACAATTTTAAAGTACCCTTTAAAATGCAGAAAGAAAACTTAAAAGGAAAAGACAAAATTAAAATTGTACTTTCTGAAGATGTTACTTTCCTAAACAAAGCTTCAATATTAAAAGCATTAGATCAAATTCCTAACAATACCCATGTTATAATTGATGCAACAAACACAAAATTCATCCATCACGATGTTGTAGAAATAATCGAGGATTTTATTATAAGTGCAAAAAACCGAAATATTGAAGCTGAAGTAATAAACCTTTACAGCGATAAACAAGAACAACCCTCACCACGATTTAAATTGGCAAACGGAAATAACAACAAAAAATAATTTAACTAGAATTTTATTATGAAATGCCCATTAATGATTTTACAAACCCAGCGAAGATGATTAAAAAGGGCATTCCATCTTCCGCTTTATTAAATATTTTATACAGATGAAAACATTAACGAAAGAGCTTCAAAGCCAAATTTCACCTCAGGATGCCTTTACCATTTTAATAAATGGCAACAAAAGATTTACAGAAAATTTAAAAGCACAACGCAATTTAAAAGACCAAGTCTTAGAAACCAGTAACGGACAATATCCATTTGCGGTTATACACAGTTGTATAGATTCTCGCGTTCCGATTGAACTGGTTTTTGACCAAGGCATTGGCGATATTTTTAGCTCTCGTGTAGCCGGAAACATAATTAATGAAGATGTATTAGGCTCTATGGAATATGCATGTAAAGTTGCCGGCTCTAAAATAGTAGTTGTACTAGGACACTCTAAATGCGGTGCCGTTACTTCTGCTTGCAAACATGTTGAGTTAGGCAATATTACCCCATTACTACACAAGATAAAACCTGCTGTAGATTTAATTGCTAAAAACCAAGAAGAACTAAATGAAATGCAAATAGAGGAGGTTGCTGCGTTAAACGTAAACTTTTCTATTGAACAAATTAGAAATGAAAGTCCCATCTTAGCAGAAATGGAAAAAAATGGGGAGATTAAAATAGTAGGCGGTATATACGATGTGTCAACAGGAACCGTAGATTTTTTTGAAGAAGCCAATAGATAACCTATTATGAGAAAAATTCTCTTCTGTACATTTATCCTTTTACCAATTACTATCAACGCCCAAGATAGCATTGGTAATTGGATAATGTACTTCGGGACCAATAAAATAAGTAATAAACTAAGTATTCATTCTGAAGTACAATTTAGAAACCATACAACCTTACCTAACAATACCGAACAATGGTTACTTCGTACAGGATTAAACTATCATTTTTCTGAAAAAGCATTTGCAACAGCAGGCTATGCATACATCCCTTCGTATGTGTATGAGTCCAGCCCTAGTGCACCTGAAAGTGAAGAACATCGTATCTGGCAACAATTTGTCCTTATCAACCATTTAGGAAGAGTAAAATTTGAACATCGTTACCGTACAGAACAACGATGGGTTAATCAAGAATATAAAAATAGGTTTAGGTATAGGTTAATGCTATTCATCCCATTAAATAAATCTAAAATTGAAGAAAAGACTTGGTTTATAGGACTGTATGATGAAATATTTATTAACGATAAAAGTTCCTTCTTTGATAGAAACAGACTTTATGGAGCATTGGGTTACCAAATAAACAAAAGCACTTCGCTGCAAACCGGTATGCTTCATCAACAAGTTTCAGATACAGGAAAATGGTATTTGCAATTTGCTGTTATTTTTAACACCGATTTTAGAAAAAGAAAGAAAACAGAGTAATACATTTGTAGGCATACATTTTACTTGCCAAAACAATTTTACATAACCGTTACTCGTTTCTTATGAATAATATTAAAACAACCAATACGC
>JALWYP010000504.1 GCA_026992695.1 Flavobacteriaceae bacterium | reverse complement strand
CCTTGAAAGCGACCGAAAACTAAATGAAACACGCTATGAATTGGCAATAAAAAATAAAGAACTGCTTCAAAAAAGCAGTCTTGTTCAAAAATGGATTATAGGTTCGTTGATTTTAATTGCACTATTGTTACTTTTTGCATTTTACAGTCAGTACAAAAATAGTAAGCAACAAAAATTTGCAAACAACCTCTTGGCATTAAAATCAATGCGTAGCCAAATGAACCCACACTTTATTTTTAATGCCTTAAATTCAGTTAATAGTTTTATTGCCGTAAACGACGAGCGAGCTGCCAACAACTATTTAAGCGAATTTTCGCAGCTTATGCGTTCGGTTTTAGAAAATAGTGAGCAAGATTTTATTCCGTTAGAGAAAGAGATTGAACTCTTAAAATTATATGTAAAATTAGAACATTTTAGATTTCAAGATAAATTTGAATACAGCATAGAAATAGATTCAAACATCCTGTTAAAAGAATACGAAATACCACCTATGTTGCTTCAGCCTTACGTAGAAAATGCCGTATGGCACGGCTTGCGATATAAAAAGGAAAAAGGATTTTTGCATATTATTTTTAAAAAAATAGATAACAAAACCATTCAGATTGTAATTGAAGATAATGGGATAGGAAGAGAAAAATCGAAAGCTTTTAAAACCGAAAATCAGAAAAAACAACGTTCTAAAGGAATGAGCAATATTAAAAAACGAATTGCCATTCTTAATACAATGTACAAAGATAAAGTAGATGTAACTATTGAAGATTTTGCTAAAGATGAAGATGATGCAGGGACACGTGTTGTTTTATATTTAAAAAAAGATACTTACCATTAAAAACGAAATTGTGAAATTAGAAGCCATTATTGTTGAAGACGAAGAAACAAGCAGAGCCATATTGCGAAATTATATTGAAAAATATTGCCCAATAGTAAAACTGGTTGGCGAAGCAAAGAATATAAATGAAGCATTAGTACTCATACGCAATCATAATCTCGATTTGGTTTTTTTAGATGTTGAAATGCCCTACGGAAACGCATTCGATTTACTTGAAAAAGTAGGAGATAGACAGTTTGAAACCGTTTTTGTAACCGCATACAATCATTATGCTATGGATGCCTTAAATGCGCATGCATCTTATTATTTACTAAAACCTATCTCAATCGATAAACTTATTGAAGCAGTAGATTATGTAAAAGAAATAAAAGAAAAAGAAAATAGTTTAATAAATAATGTAATTAAACCTCTAACAAATTCGGTGAGCGGAAAAATTACCATTCCGCAACAAAACGGATTTGAAGTAATTGATGTAATGAACATTTTATATTGCCAAGCCGACGATAATTATACGCATATTTTTTTACGCTCAGGGAAGAAAAAATTAGTAAGTAAAACCCTTAAATATTTTGAAGATATACTTTCTTCAAACGGATTTGCACGCGTGCACAAATCGTATTTAATTAATGTAAATAGTGTAGTTTCTTATAACAAAGGAAAAGGAGGTAGTGTTACACTTGCAAACGGAAAAGAAATTATGGTAAGTCCGTCTAAGAAGAAAATGTTTTTAGCTTTTTTTAATTAAAAGCGCTATCGATTTTTTAAAAATCTAATTTTTCAATATTAATTTTTTCCTTGTAATCTTTAAGTAGTTCTTTTAAAATTACTGTGTTGCCGTTACTATAAAATAGATGTTTAGCCACAATACTGGGTGTGGTTGCTAAATTAAGGCTTTTTAAAACAACTTTTGTTTGTCTGGCTACGGCTTCTCCCGAATCGATGATAGTAACATGGATGCCAACTATTTTTTTAATTTCGGGTATGAGATAAGGGTAATGGCTACATCCTAAAACAAGATAGTCTATATTAGCCTTCATCATTGGTAACAGGTACTGTTTTAAAAGTTTTTTGGTCTTTATGTCGCTTAGTCTTCCTTCTTCAATTAAAGGCACGAGCCCTTCGCCCACGACTTCTATGCTATTTATTCCGTTCGAAAAAAATTCAGATGTTTTAGAAAACAAGTTACTGCTAAATGTGCCTTTTGTAGCAAGTACACCTATATTCTTTGTTTTGGTTTTCAGCGCAGCCGGTTTTATAGCCGGTTCGATACCAATAAACGGGACAGAATATGTTTTGCGTAAAACAGATATGGCGTTAGTAGTGGCTGTATTGCAAGCAACAATAATTAATTTACAGCCCATTTCAAGTAATTTTTCAGTGTTTTTTTTACTTAATCGAATGATTTCTTGAGCAGATTTGTTTCCGTAAGGAGCATTTTTGCTATCGGCTAAATAAATAGTACTTTCTTGTGGTAAAAGCTGTTGTATTTCTTTCCATATAGAAGTACCTCCAACTCCCGAGTCAAAAATTCCTATGGGTTTAAATTGTTTCATTTGTGTAAAAATAAAAAAACTGCTCAACAAAAGAAGAGCAGTTTTTTAAAATAGTAATGATAAATGTATTAAATACCTAAATCTTTCTTTACATCATTTAATAAATCTTTTCCTTCTGCCATGATTACACCGCTTCCTTGACCGGAATCTAATACGTATTTAAATCCTTGAGCACGAGCAACTTTTTGAATAGCTGCTTTAGCCTTGTCTAAAATAGGTTGTAATAAATCGGCTTCTTTTTTTTGTAAATCTTTTACAGCTTGATCTCTGTATGCACCAATATTGTTTTGCATAGTTTGAATTTCTTGTGCGCGTTTTGCATTTTCTTCATCGCTTTTTCCGGTAGATTCTGCTTCGTATTGTTTGTACTTGGCTTCAAACTCTTTCATCATGTTTTTAATCTCTGTATCGTAGGTTTTTTGAACCTTTTGGAGTTGACTTTGCGCTGCTTTCATTTCAGGCATAGCGGCTATTAGTTCTTGCGAATTAATGTGGGCTACTTCTTGGGCAGACATAAAAGATGTCGCTCCCATAAATAGTACTAACGCGGTTATAAATAATTTAATTTTTTTCATTTTTAATAGTTTTAATTGTAAGTGTTTATAGATTAATAATTAATTTTTACCCGTTTCCGTTGTTTTCTCTAGCTTTTAAAATAGAGTCTTTTTTTCGTTGTCTTTCTTCGAGGAGTTTTTTTCTTCTTTCTTCAAACTCAGCTTTTTTAATGGCTCTTAATGAATCTTTTTTTTTTTTTCGTTCTTCCATCAATCGTTCTCTTTCTGTTTTTTTTTTTT
>JALWYP010000503.1 GCA_026992695.1 Flavobacteriaceae bacterium | reverse complement strand
AAAGTGATACATCTTTTTATTAAGAAAAATCTTCTATACTATTATTTTAATTCAGGAGTTACTGTAATGACTCTTTTTATATTTGGTTCTTTTGTTGATTTTCTTTTAACAACTATACTTTTTTTGCTGCGATGAAAAATGTGTTACTAGTAGATAGCGTAAGGAAAAGTTTTAATAAAAACGTTATTCTTTCAGATATTTCTATTTATTGTAAAACCGGAAATGTTATCGCACTCTACGGAAGAAACGGAAGTGGAAAAACGACCTTGTTGAAAATTATTTTTGGTTCTGAAAAATTACAGAATAAATTTATTAGCATAAATGATAAAGTGTATAATAAGCCCTATAAAAAATGTAACTTGATAAATTTTTCGCCAAGTTTTTTGTTTTTACCTAGAAATATTACCGTAAAAAATATAGCATCACAATGGTTAGAACAAAAAAGGATAAAACAAATCGAAAAAGATGAAACCATATCACCTTATCTAAACATAAAAATAAAACATCTTTCAAACGGTTTGAGAAAATATTTACAAGTAAAATTAATTTTACTAAAAGAAGCAAAATTTTGTCTTTTAGACGAACCCTATTTAGGGTTGAGCCCTATTAATATTGAAAAAATCAATGAATTAATTCAACAAGTTTCCTCTTCTAAAGGGATTATCATTGCAGATCATAACTATCACAATTTATCTTCAATTTCTAATAAGGCATATCTGTTAAAAGAAGGAGTTATAAGAATAATAAAAAACAAACAAGACCTTATCGATTGCGGTTATATAAACGCTTAAGCCAAAGAAGTATTAAAACACCGAATAAAACACTTAAAAGCAACGCCCATTGCCAAGTAAGTATAGTTTTGCTTTTTACCAAAACCGGTTTTCCGTAATACACGAAGCTCGCCCAATAAAAAGGCGATTTTTTATTGTTTTCAATATTCTTATCTTTAATGTAAGCTCTTTTTGAAAGCGTTAATGCTTGGGTTGAAGGCATATTATCAGAAAGGTTTTTATAAAAACCTTGCATTATTTGTGCCGTTGCATAATCGTTTACATTCCATAAAGTAAACAACACTTGCTGTACTCCGGCATAATTAAATCCTCTTGCTAAATTTATAACTCCTTCTCCTTTAATTAATTTTCCTACGCCGGTTTCACAAGCACTTAAAATCACTAAATGTGTGTTTAATTGTAAGCCGTATAACGAGTTTACCGAAAGCTCTCCGTTAATAAATTCAATTGCCGGTGGTGTGGTAAATGTTCCGCCGCGAGCGTGTGTAGAAAGGTGAATTACATCAAAATTAGAGGCGTAGTTTAAAAACTTTTGAGCCGTTGCGTTTTTATTTTTTAATAATTTTGATTGAAACCGAGATGCAATAACCTCGGCTTCTTGTAAGCTGTAGGTTAATTCTTTATCTGAATTTTTAAACTGCGGAAAAACTCCCAGAATGGTAGTGGCTTCCACAGGTAAATTTTCTTCTTCAACTAAATTGCTTACCGAAAGACGATAACTCATCTCACTTTGTTTCACCAAAAACGGAACCCTATCGTAATCAAAGGTTTCAACCGAATGGGTTACCAACGCATCAAACGGAATGAAGGATAAAATTCCGTCGGGAATGAGTGTAATTTTTTCTTTCTCAGGAAGGTTTAACCGCGTAAATAATTGATGTGCCGTTGTAAAATATGTTTGCGGATGGTTGTTTATTTCGGAAGCATTTGTAAAAAAGGCGTTCATTTTTACGCATAAATCAAACAAACTGTCCCGTTCTTTTTTTTGAGAAATAATTCGATTAAAAACAACGTTTTTTTCGTCTATTATCCATTGAAACACTTGGTTTGTCCCAAAAAAATAACTCACTACCGTTTGGTTGGATTTTTGAAGTTTTTGTTGAATTTTTTCTAACGAAACCACACCAACAACCGAAGAATCAACAGGATATTTGTCTTTAATTTTCCTGAGGATAGTTCGTTGCCGGGTAAGCAAACCCGAATAATTTTTTTGCCATTTTAAAAGTGAATCGGGTTGCGAAAAGTGAGTTGATTGTAAGGTTTCTAATCGGGTTTTAATTTTTTCTAACCGTGTATTTATTTTAAAATATTGCTTGACCAAACTGTCAGACAGGTGTTTTTTTAAGCGGTTTAACAAGCGTTGGTTTTCATTTACCACAAACGATTTACTTTCGGCGTCAATAGTTAATGCTTTTTGTAGCAGGCGAGTATCTTTTGTGGTTTGGTATTGCTCATATATGAGTCTTAACATTTTTTCAAACCGGTTTTTACGTTGGGTTTGCGGATTTATTTTAGATTGACGTAATGTGGCTTGAGAGATTAATAAACGGGATACTTCATTGGCTCGTTGGTAGCTTAAAATAGCTTTATCCGGTTGGTTTTGAAGAGTAAACAACCGAGCTTGAACGTCCAGTGCATCCAACAAAGTGTTTTCGGCAAATAACTGATTTTTTTCAGGGATAAGTTGATGATTGGAAAACGCGGGAATTAGAGTTTGATAGGTTTTGGTTATATTCTCGCTTGAACGAGAGAAATCACTTTTATCCAATTGCACTTTTGCCAATGACAAATACGTTTTAGCAAGTTCTCTTCGAGAAGTTTTTGGATTTTGTTGTTGAAGTGCGATTGCTTTTTTATAAAATGCTTCGGCTTTTTGATAGTGTTTGTTTTTATAGGCTATTTCTGCCAATAACAAATAGGTTTTTGAAAATTTAGGGGATTGACTTTCTGCTTTTTTTAATAAGATTTCGGCACGAGAAAATTTTTCTTTTTTAATATAATTTTCGGATAGTTGAAGATGAATAAACAGATTGTTCGGGTTTAAGACTTGTGCTTGTTGTAATAAAGTAATGGCTTTGTCGTAGCGCCCCAGACTTTTATAAACAATAGACAAATTGAGTAATGCCGAAGCTTCTTGGAGTTTACTTCCTTGCTTTTGAGCAAGTAAGAGATAGTGTTTAATGGTATTTTCGGCTTCCGACAAGGCATTGATTTGTGTGTAAAGATTTCCTAAGGGTTTTAGGCAGTACTCAATGATATCATAATCTGAAAGTTTTTGGTTAAAAAAAACCGATTTTGCTTTTTCGTAATAAGCTATGCTTTCGGTTAACCGGTTGTATTTTTGTGCATAATACCCAATGTTACAATAGGTGATTACTCGGGCTAGTTTTGTTTCGGAAGAAGATGCTTTTAAGATAAGAATTTCCTTTTCGAGCTTAGTAAGGTTTTCAGCAGTAGGTTTTATAAGAAAAGAATCCAGTTTTTGATACCACAAATCGGTTTCGGAAGGTTGTGCAGTAGCTACGGAAAAAATTCCTGTTAAAAAAAATAATAGTATAATGGATTTTAGACCTACTAGGTTTCTAAAACCTAGTAGGTCTTCTATAAAACCTAGTAGGTTTTTACTTGTCTGCTTTTGGCAGAAAACCCGCAGGTCTTTCAGGTCTTTATTAGAACTTCCAAATGCCATAGACTTGAATTTGCGAAGTAGGTGCATTAAAATTTTGAACGTATCGCACGCCTACACTGGGACCAATTCTCACTCCTCCTACATTGAGACCTACAAAAACGCCGGTTTGAAAATTGGTAAAACTGCTGTTACATTCGGTTTCTTGATAGGTGTCGTTGGTTTCGTCCCGTATTTCTCCTACTCCGGGAATAATAAGGTATGTCTCTCCCGAAGTTTGTTTTAAGCATTTACTTTGTAAATCCAGTTTTAATTGCAATCCGCCTCCCACAGCAAGAAAGTTATTCAGGTTGTATCGGTAGGATGCCGGCACCAAATAAGCTGTGATGCCGTTTTCTTTATTTTTTTCGGTAAAGCGGGTGATTTCTTCAATTCCTATGTCGTTAATGTTAATGGTTTCAAAGTTTTTAAGTTCATCAAAGGAGTTTGCCGAGATAAAAAACTCGGCTTGTAAATACCCTTTATACGATTTAAAAGGTGAGAGGGTAATTCCTGCCATATACTCACGATGATTATTTAAACTTGGTGTAAAAATATACCCTGCTTTGGCACCAATGGATAATCCAGGAGTGAATCGTGTTACAGCATAATTGGTATAAATAGGCGGATTTTTATCGAAATATATGGCGGTACGACTTCGGGTTTTTTGCTTGTGAAAATCCTTCCCAAATTTCATGCTGTATTTTACAAATCCTTTGGTTGAATCTCTTTCAACTACATTTTTTTGGTTGGAACCGGGCAGGTAAATCTTTTTAAAAGTAAACAGGATTTTATCCTTACTGAAGCTTGTATCAATACACGAATAATTAACTTCCTTTCCTTTGGGACAGATAGGCACTTTTGGATAGGTGTCAATGATTTCAAGGGTAGATTTATCAAACATTTCAGGGGTGTCCACATCCAGTTTAATGGTATTAGCCGGACCTTCTCCGTTGTTTTGAAACCGTACTTTAAATTTGATTCGTTTAAAGCGTACCAAACGATAGTTTAAAACAGCCCCGCTAGTTGCCATTTTGTTAGGGTCATGCGAAGTGACAATTTCCAGTTCGGTGTCTTTTACGGTGTGGTTTCCGTAGTTGTTATCCGGCACATAAATGGTTCGTAATGTAACTATTGCCGAGGTGTCTTTAAGCATCTCGGGAGTGGTTTTTAAAGTTCTAAAAATGGTGCGTTCTTCTCCGGGTTGCATGTTTTCAAACTCTATAAGCTGGTAGTTTCGGTATAATTTTTTTGATTCTTCAAGCGTAGCCGGAAGTACAAGTCGGTTTGTGCTATCTTGAACAACCGGAATATATTGAGATTTTAGGTTATCTGAAGATACTAAATATGTTTTAGTGGCATCTTCTTTTTTTAAAACAGCAAATCCACTCGGATTTTCTATAATTTCTTCGCCATTATAGATCCGTGTATCTTCTAAAATAAAATTATCCTCTTTAAACTTTTGGTCGTTATAAAACAAGTACAGTTTTCCTCCGGTTTCATAATTTTTTAGGTTTTTGTATGTGGTTACCAAAACCAGTTCTTCATTAGGTAGCGGGTCTCGGTTTGTTTTTATGTAAATATCTTCTTCTCCTACAAGCGGAGCTTTTGCATCGTCTGCCGACGCTTCGTCAACGGTAACCTTATTAACAACCACTTTTTTTGGTCGGCTTTCGGGTGGTTTTCCGTTGTCGTAATTATTGGTTGACCACAATCGGGCGGTATATTCACCTGTGTTTTTGTAATTATGGGTTGGGTTTTCTTTTTCGCTGTAGGTTCCGTCTCCATATTCCCAGAAATAGGTATAAAAAGCTTTGGGTGCTCCGGCTATTTGGTTTAGCGGGGGCATTTCTGCTTTAAAGGTTACTTGATTTCCGTTTGCATTATAAAAAATGGGTGCTTCTCTTTTTAGCGTATCTACCACAGGGGATTGCGAAAAAATATTGCTTTCTAAAAATAAAAATGCTACCAAAAAAATTATACCCAGTTGCTTCATTTTTAGAGTTAGTTTATTGAATTAATAAGTTCTTCTTCCGTATTAAAATTTTGAGAATCTAAAGTTGCTGTTACCAAATTAGGTGTAATAGTTGTGGTTTGCGAAGCAAAAACAAATTGGTTTTCTTGTTTTGAAACAAACACGATGGAAGCATCTTGCTCTACCGGAAGATTATTTTGATAAAAAACTTTGTTGGTTTCACTAAAATAGGGAAACATACCAACGGTTAATGAAGGGGAGTTGTAAACAACAAACACATTGCTATTTGTTTTATTATACCCGTTAGGAGCTTTATTATAGACAGTGGTTTTATTTTGAGTGCTTGAATATCTTGCTATACTATGCCACCCTTGTGTTAATTGAACTGAGGTACGATACCCCGGAATAACAATTCCTGCAGCAGTAACATACGGTTCTTCCAATACTTCAACATTATTTTGTCTTTCCCAAAGTACTTCACAAAGTAGGTCGGGACAAGAAGGCGACTCAAATTTTGACAAAGGCAATCCGCTAGATTCAGAAGGCACAAAAAGCAAAACCGGATTTGTGATTGTAACCGGCTGACTATTAAATGTAATTTCAATATAAAAAATGCCTTCGCTAAAAAGTGGTTCAATAGTTCCGTTAGGGTTTATTCCATTGGTAGAAAGTTGGCAAGCAATCATATCGCTGGGATTATACATTTCAAGTAGCGAAAGTGTTATTTCTCCGTCGATGATATTTCCGTTTAGGTCTGTAAAACTTAACGGGTTGACATGAAGTATGGTGCCTTGATTTCCAATAATTTCGGCTCCTTGAAAAGCCATAAAGGTATAAGTTTGCACTTTTGGTAATCGGCAATCTTGCAAGCTTTGGCGGTATTCTGAACCATTAAAAATTTGTTCAGCGTTAGGGTATTGTAGCAAACCTTCTTCACAATTTTGGTGATTTGAAGAACAAGCTATAAAAAGAAACAACCCACTTATACAAAAAAGATATGTTATAGAATTCATCATAAAGATTTTTCACCCTAAAGATAGTATTTTTAAATTATCCCGAAGCACACTAAGATACTTCGGGATAAACAACAAAACAACCAAACCTAATCGACTAATATTTAGGGCAGATTTGCGATACTATCTAAAAGATCTGCTTCGGTTCCCGGTTGAGGTTCAGGCATTAATTCTATATGATTTTGCGTTATGGTAGTACCTTGTATGGTATAATGCAATACCCCGTTAATTTCAGCAACAAGGATGATGTGTACTTCTTGTCCTACCGGAATTTTTCCAAAGTGCTCGGTAAACATACCGGTTTGTTCGTCGTAAACATCCATTCTTGCCAATCCGGAAGCTTCTCCGTCGTAACTAAGGTACACTTCGCAAGTGTTTCCGGTATATCCTTCGGGAGTATCTATGTTTAAAGTGGTTAATGTTCCGTTGTAATTGTACCAACGGTCTAAATTTGTCCAACCAAATGAGCTTAAATCTACTAAGTAGTTTGCCATCCATTCTCCGTTAGTTCCTTGCACTTCTCCCATACCTACTTGTGTAAATTCGTCCTCTTGCCAGTTATCGTTATCTTCCATATTTTCTCCACCTTTAAAAAGAGCCATTTCGGGATCTACATCACCAAAATCTATTGGTTTGCTGGCAAGTTGAATAGGAGATAAAATTTCTAATTGATTGCCATTTTGTGTAGCGTTTATAAAAAATTCTCCACCGGATTTAATCATTTCTACATCTCCGTTTGGGCGCTCTCCGTTGGTAGGCATATTGTTTAGGAGCATTTGCTCTTTGGTGTAAATTTCAATAAGTTCAATGTCTATGTTTCCACTCACAGGGCTTCCGTTTAAGCCCAGTGCTCCGGCAGGGATAATAATTTTAGTTCCTTGTTCGCCGGTAACAATTCCTCCGGTAGAACCGTCGATGGTAAAGGTTTGTAGTTTTTCCAGACGGTTTTCCATAAACCTTTGTGATAAGGCTTGCCCATCCGGCAGTTCTTCTTCTTGTTGTTGAGGATTTTCATCGGTATCTTTTTTCGTACAAGATGATAATGAGAGGGTTGCTACAACTACAAAAATGAATAGTTTAATAATGTTGTTTGTTATCGTACTGTTATTCCGATTTACAAATGTTAAAAATGGTGTTTTCATATTTTCTATGTTTTATTTTATTAGTATTTTCTATAGCTATATCCTAAAGTTTTTAAAATGTTACCCTTTTTTTCTGAAAAAACCCTGCATCTTTGAATAATACAGGGTTTTAGGGGCATTGAAATTATTTGGTTAGCAAATAATTACTCTTTTATAATTTTAAAAGTTTGTGAGTTATTTTCGATATCGATAACCGTAATAAAATACAAACCGGTTTTTAGAGTTTCTAAAGAAATGGATTTATTTTCTTGTATTATTCCGTTAGAAACTTTTCTGCCTAGTGAATCGTAAATTGTAAATTTTGAAGCATTTACAGCAGTAGTATAAATTACATTTTGCGCAGGGTTAGGGTATAAAGTACTTTCTTGAATGCTACCTTGATCTTCTATAGAAAGTACGCTTTCGCAATCCCAAGCAACAGGACTTATGGGTGTGGTTGTAAAATTAAAGGGATTAGCTTGGTTAGGAGTAAGCCCTGAAGATACGGACACATCGGTTTTGTTTAAAGGGTTGGGAGTGAAAAACAATTCTGTTCTGTCGCAAAAGTTTCTTTTATCATCGAGTGTGTTAAAAAGATTTGCTTGAGAGAAAGGAGATGAATTATGGGTTCTATATCCCACGTCAAAATAAGATGCAAAAGCTCCCGGAACGTCGATAATGGTTGCAATATCAGGATAATAAATAAGAGGCATTTGCCCATTCCAGAAGTTGTATTCATCACCAACAGGCTCTTGATGAGGCACTAAGTATTGATAGCTGTCTCCTACTTGATTTCCGGTTGACTTTTCAAACTCTAAAACAAATACATTGCTTTGGCTGGTATAGGAATTTCCGCTACTATCTGTCCAGTTTTCATCTCTATCATAACCTACAATCATAAGGTAATCCGGGTCTGCAATAGATTCCATAATGGTAAATCCGTAGTGATTTAACTCATTATTAGTATAATACCAAGAAAGTGCAGGAATAATGGTTCCGGTTGCATTATCGATTGTGGTTACACCAAACTGATGGGTGACAGAATAGTTAGAAAGCATATATATTTGGTTTGTTGCCGTATCGTAATACGCATCTACACTAACATCTTGCGAGTTTCCTATAACATAACCGGCATCCCAAACAAAATTACCTTGAACATCTATTTTATGAGCTAAGACAGCTTGTTGACTAGTTGAACTTTCGTTAGAAGATCCTGTAATAAAATATCCGTCGTTGGTTTCTGTGATGTGGTTTACCATGTTATAATCTGTGTTATTACCGGCTGTATTATCAATTTCAATAGTCCAATAAGGTTCTAAATCAAAATCGGTTCTAATAACAAACCCGATATTCATAGCATTGGTGTTTACAGCATACGAGTTACTAAAAAACCCTCCTATTATAAAACCGGGTTCCGTGACACCGTCTCCATCTATATCTTTGTTTGTGTAAGAAATATGAAGTGCCGTAGAATTAAAATTTGGTGAAACAATTTCATAATATATAGTGTCTAATAAGTTACCTGTAGCCAATTCAACTTTAGCGGCGAAGGCTCTTTTTGTTCCGCTTACATCTATACTTCCGGTTATTATAACCATATCGTAAATTGTTTCAATATCAAAAATACGTGCTTTTCCTAAAGGTGTCCCATCAAAAGTTAGTGTCCAAATAGTGTTTCCGGAAACATTTAAACGTTGTACAACGGGAACAAAAGCAGACATAGAAGCGTCAAATAAATTGCCTGCCATTACTACATCAAAAGAGCCGTCTTTTGCCGGTTCGATGTTTAAATCGTGATAGTTGTTTTGCACATTAGCATCATAGTTTAACTGAAATTGAGCAAAGCTTGTAAAGCTGAGTATCAGTGCGAAGAATAATAGTTTTGTTTTCATCATAATTGGTTTTAATTTTCCTACTCTTTTTTGGCTTTTCGGTTTCCGCCTTTGTTACTATATCCCAAACAGTTTTTTTTGTTACCCTTTTATTTTTAAGTTTTATTTATGTGCTTAATTTCCTTAATGAAAAAGCAAGAACCGGTACAACATACAGAGTAGGTATAATAGGCTATTAGGTATAATGGTTTTATTATTGAAATAATCCGTAACTTTACAAGCCTTAATTTTTAAAAACTATGAGCATACATATTGAAGCTAAAAAAGGAGAAATTGCCGAAACAGTTTTGTTGCCGGGAGACCCGTTACGAGCAAAATGGATAGCTGAAACATTTTTAGAAAATGCCGTTTGTTATAACCGCGTTCGAAATATGTTTGGTTATACCGGAACTTATAAAGGCAAAAAGGTATCGGTGCAAGGAACCGGAATGGGAATACCTTCCGCGTTAATTTATTGTAACGAATTAATCACCGAATATGGAGCAAAAAAACTTATTAGGGTAGGTTCTGCCGGATCGTTCCAACCCGACATTCACCTACGAGATATTGTACTAGCTATGGCGGCTTCTTCTACTTCGGGGATAAACAACTCCCGATTTATCAATGCCGATTATTCCCCAACGGCAAGTTTTGAGTTGTTTATGAAGGCTGCAAATTTTGCTAAAGAAAACAACATTCCTATTAAAGCCGGCAATGTGCTATCTGCCGATGAATTTTATGAAGACGATAAGGACGGCTATAAACAATGGGCGAAATTTGGTGTGTTGTGTGTAGAAATGGAAACCGCCGGAATCTATACTATCGCAGCAAAATATAACATCCAAGCACTTTCTATTTTAACTATTTCCGACTCATTGGTTTCGCACGAAGCCACCAGTTCAAAAGAACGCGAAACCACCTTTAAACAAATGATAGAGATTGCTTTGGGCACGTTGTAGGTTAAAAACCTTAAACAGGCTTTTTAAAAATGTATGTAAAGCAAATTTTAATTGTTTAAAAAAAGCAATAACCTCTCACAAGTTATTGC